>JABMQK010000020.1 GCA_013203265.1 bacterium
ACCTTACCCTCTGCACATAGTACCCTGTCTATTTCTAAAAGCATTTTATTGACCTTATCGAGATGATGAAATAAATTAACAACGATTACATTCTTAAAGCTATCTTCCCCAAAAGAAAGGACATTGCCATCCATTACAAATAATTTTACCATCGAAAGCACATTCTCATAAACAAGATTTAGTGCGGTCTTTTTTAGAGATCCTTTATCTTTATCTATCGAAATAAATTTATATCCTGCTTTTGCCAAGGCCAATGTAGTATGGCCATTTCCAGGGCCAATCTCCAAAATCCTTCCCTTTAAAGGATAAACCTTTTCTAAAATAGATCTTCTGGTAACAAAAAAATCAATACCCCTCTTTTTATAAATAGATACGCGCTCAATAAAATACTTATGATTTTCCTCAATTTCGCTTTTTGTCAATTTTGGGATATATTGCATTTTTTAAATAATAATTTTTAAAAACGGGTAAAATTTCTTATAAAACTTTTATTAGAACTTATCATGCGCTTTTTTGCAATCTATTCCAAATTTCACTAATTACTTTTTTAACCTTGCTCTCTGGATATTCCACCACCGTCTTTCCTTCCACCATTGCTTTTACCACGGACTTATCAAACTTTATCTTTCCAATAAGTGAAATGTTGTTGTCTCTACAGTATTTTTCTATTTTTTCGGTCATATCAATATTTAAATCGTATTTATTCACAACCAATTTAACTGGAACCTTAAAATGCCTGGCTACACCTATGACTCTATCTGCATCGTGCAAACCGGAAAGAGTGGGCTCGGTTACCACTAATGCACAATTCACACCAGAAAGAGAGGCGATCACTGGACAACCTATTCCTGGAGCCCCATCTACAATAACCCAATCACAATTTTGTTTCTCTGCTAATTCCTTTGCCTTCTGTCTCACCAAAGATACTAATTTGCCTGAATTTTCTTCAGCAATTCCTAATTTTGCATGCACAAATGGCCCATATTTAGTATCTGATATATACCATTCACCGGATAAATTCTCTTCCATTCTAATCGCATTTGCTGGACAGACATGGCTACATAAAGCACATCCTTCACAAGAAACAGGATCAACTACGAAATTATCACTTATCGCATCAAATCGACACGCAACTATACATTTACCACACTCTTTACAAAGCTTTCTATCAATCTTTGCAGTCTTACCACTCCTAAATTCGTATCTCTCTTTAATAACAGGATGCAATAGCAAATGTAAATCCGCGGCATCCACGTCGCAATCTGCTATTATCCTATTCTTAGCCAAAGCAGCAAACGAAGCGGTTAATATTGTTTTACCTGTACCGCCCTTTCCGCTGATAACGACAATCTGTCTCATAAAGCTCTTTCTTTAAAAGGATTTCGGTTAAAAATAAGGAGGATTTTCATCGCTAACCCCCTATTGCTTTTTTAATCTTATCAAACAATTCCTGAAAATCTTTTTTGTATTCTGGTAATGCTTCAATAATAGGTATGCCTTTGGAATAAGCAAAAGCTATTTCTCTCCTAAAGGGTATTCTCATAAGTACAGGTATGTTTTCTTTCTTGCAGTAATTATCTGTCTTTTCATTCCCTAAATCCGAGCGATTAACAACAACACAAAAAGGAACTTTAAGTTTCCTTAAAACCTCAACCGCCAAAATTAAATCATTTAAACCAAAAGGGGTAGGTTCAGTTACCAAAATACAAAAATCACTGTCTTTAATTGAAACAATAACCGGACAAGAAGTTCCTGGAGGGACATCAATAATAACTGTTCTGGTGGGATTGACATATTCTTTAACAGCCTTGATTAAAGGCGGAGACATTGCCTCTCCAATATTTAATTTCCCGTGAATAAATTGAATGCTATCCGAATTACCAATCTCAACGACCCCTATTTCTTTATCAATTTCTTTAATTGCTTTCTGGGGACAAAGAAGACTACATCCCCCGCAGCCATGACAAAGGTGCGGAAAAGTTAAAACTGTATCTTTGAGCACAGCAATAGCATTGTAGGCGCAAATTTCTGCACATCTGCCACAGAAAT
>JABMQK010000195.1 GCA_013203265.1 bacterium
CAAGATTTAACATACTCCTGTGATTATGAATAAAATGTTATTAATTATTATTTTCGCTGTTGTGATGGCCCTATTGGCGGTGGTAATGATTAATGCCTATTTAAATAGAGAGAAACAAAAGTACAAAATAGAAATCGAAGAGACATATGTAACAGTAGCTTCCCAGAGTATCCCAAAAGGCGCCACAGTTTTGCCTAATATGCTCAAACAGATTAAGTTTCCCGTCAAATACACACAGCCGGGTGCCCTTAAAAATCCCAATGCCGCCGTCGGCAAAATAGCCCTCGCAGATATTGTCAAGGACGAGCAGATTTTGATGACTAAGCTTACAACCGTGCGCAAGACACAGGATAGCCTTGCAGTGCGGTTGCCTAAAGGCAAGAGGGCCTTTACGATTAAGATCGATTCCCTTTTGGCTGTGGGCGGCCAGATAAAAACCGGCGATTGCATCGATATCATAGGAGGTTTCCCATACACGCAGAATATCGATGGTAAAGCGGTGACGGAAAACGTGAGTGTGACACTCTTCCAAAAGATCCTCGTAATGGGGATAAATAATAGTGGCGGCGATAAACTCGTATTCATTCTCGCGCTCACCCCGCAGGAATCAGCGATCCTTTCTTATGCGATGACTCAAGGCGCCTTAAGGTTTGTTTTAAGGCAACCGTTAGATACGGCTATCGAGTCAGTTCCGCCTATCGAAGCCAACGCCCTCTGGCAGTACATCCTTAGCACTTTAGGCCAGCAGATAATCCAGGCAGAGCAGGTTCAGCAGCAACAAGCTCAGCAACAACAAGAAGAGGCGCCGCAGCGAATAGAGCAATCTTCCATGCCTGAGCCTGATCCTATGCTTGAAATTTACAGAGGCAGCAAAAAAGAAGAGATAAAATTAATAGATTAAGATGAAAAGCTCAAATCACAATTTAGCCTACAGGCAGTCAAAATCGCCAACCAAAAATAAATTTTTTATCATAGCCTGCTTTATTATTTTAAGTTCTTTTATTAGCATCAGTCTTCAAGCGGATATTCTGGATTATCTTGAATCCAGGGAGATTACGATTATTATTGGCGAAACTAAACCATTAAGTGTTAACAACCCACAACGAGTAAAGATTGGTAATCCGGATCTTCTCGACGTGGTTAGTGCGGGCAAAAAGGAACTTTTGTTGTCTGGGTTAGCAGCAGGTGAGACCGAGCTTACCATAGTAGATGATTTTGGCAAGCACATCTATACCGTAAAAATATTTACGCAAGATTTAAAAAAGCTAAAAGAGAGAATAGATATTTTATTAAAGGCTGTAGGCTTTGATGGGTTGTCTACTCAGATAGGAGATAAAGAGAGAAAGGTCTTTATTCTGGGACAGCTGCCCATGTCAAAAAAAGATGCTTTAGAGAATAAGCTGGAATTGGTAAAAGATCGAATCGTTAATCTCGTTGAGTTTTTCGAAGATGTCCCTACGGTAGAAGTCGATGTAGAGGTTTTAGAGATTGCAAAGACGGATTTAGATACCCTTGGTTTTAGCTGGAATCAGACAATCCTTTTCAACGAGCCGAGCGGTGCCGATAATTTTCCCAATGAAATCCTTAATCCAAAACATACCTTAAAAATCTTAAAGACATGGAGGGCGACCTCTTTAGCTGCCACTTTAAATCTGCTCAAACAGGATAATAAGGTGCGTACTCTGTCTCGGCCAAAACTTGTATGCCTGAGTGGCAAAGAGGCAAAGTTGCTGGTAGGTGGAGAAAGGCCTATTATTGTCGGGAGCACAACGACAACCGACGGTGGCAGTTCCACTACATCATATGACATAGAGCTTAAGGAATACGGCATAGCTTTAAATGTAAAGCCTACGGTTAAAGGAAGTGATGTAATACAAGTTAGTCTAAATGTTGAGATTACCGAGATAGATGATGCAAATGTATTAGCGCTTAGTGGGGAGATTTCTACGCCGGGCTTTACCGAGAGAAGCGCGCAGACAGAGTTGTCTGTGTTGAGCGGCCAGACGGTATTTCTTGCTGGCTTGATTAAATCAGTAGATTCCGATCTTAGAACAGAGGTTCCTTTTTTGGGTCGTATCCCTATTTTAGGCCTTCTTTTTCGCAAGAAAGACTTAGACCAGAGAGATACAGAGATAGTCATAACCTTAACTCCTACCATTATTAGAAATCGACCCCCGCTGGCGACTACCACGAAGGTGGTAGTAGATACATCGAAAAAACAAGAAGATACTTTCGAAATAAAAGTCGTTGAGTCGCAAGAAACATATTTACTTGATCAAGAGGACCCCATTGTAAAATACTCTTCTCTAGTTCAAAATATCATAAATTCTAACATAGAGTATCCCGAGGAGTTAAGGGATGAAGGTGTCAAAGGCACAGTTAAATTAAGCCTGCATCTGCTGCCCACAGGTAAACTCTTGGGTGTAATCATTATGAAGTCTTCAGGCAGTGATCTATTGGATGACTCAGCAGAGTTTGCGGTTAAAAAACTTTCACCTTTTCCGGTTTTTCCATCGAGTGTAAAACTTAAGGAACTCTGGATTGATATTCCCATAGTCTATGAGGTAGAGGAATACCTTTAAAATATGAAAGCAAAATTAATTTCTTTGTTTAGCACAAAAGGCGGCGTGGGCAAGACTACCATCGCTGTTAATTTAGCCGTTGCCCTTGCACAGGAAGGTAAGCGTGTAATGCTTGTAGATTTCGATCTGCAGGCCGCCCAGGATATGTCCAGGATGCTAGATATCACAGCCCAGTATTCAATGTATGATATGGCTGCGATAGTAGATAAGATTCAGGAATTGGGAAATATTAAAGATTACATCACTCTCGTTCCTTCGGCGGGGATAGATTTTTTACCCGCGATTACAAGGCCGAGGCAGGCGCCTCATATCATCATAAAACGCGTGGATGCGATTATGAATATGCTGCTTGAGCACTACGATTTTATTATCTTAGACGGAGGAAAGGCCTTTACCGATAGCCTCATAGCAGCTTTTAATTGTTCTAATCTTATTTTATTTGTGGTCACCCCAGACATCATCTCAGTCTATGAGACACGTTGGAGCCTGGATGTTTTACAGTCTCTGCACTTTCCTTTAAAGATGGTCAAGCTTTTATTAAATCGCTCTGAAAGCAAATCGTCACTCTCTTTGCAGGAGATAAATTTAGCCTTGCCTTATGAGATTCTATCCCACATCCCTAGCGAAGGCAGGGTTGTGGGTATGGCTTTAAACAGGGGAGTTCCTGTTATTCTCGACAATCCCAAAAGTAGAGTAAGCCTATCATTAAAAAAGTTAGCAGAGGCACTTATTAAGAGGAAGGATATTTACATTAAACATCAGGAATTAAAGCAGTTGCGCTTCCAGACAAAAGAGAAGTTGCCGAGCGCAGGCACGTTTTGGGATAATGTTGGGTTGACTGAGGCATTAAGGAAGATAGATGTTATTACTGAAGATGACGAGGTTGTTAAGTTAAAGAGGCGCATCCATCAGAGGCTGATTGAAGAGTTAGATCTTAAGAGGCTCGACTTAGAAATTATTACCAATCCTAAAAAGGCCAAAGAATTAAGAGAGAAGGCAGAGAGGATAGTTACCAATTTATTGACGGAAGAGACAGGCGCATTTTTGTCTTCTTTTGAGGTAAGAGGGCGTCTGGTAAAAGAGGTTTGTGACGAGGCTTTGGGCCTAGGCCCGCTAGAGGATCTTCTAAAAGATAGCGAAGTAACGGACATCATGATTAATAATAAGGATCAGGTCTATGTGGAGCGTCGCGGTAAATTGGAATTGACCACCAAAAAATTTATCTCTAATGATCAGGTGCGAATTATTATTGAAAGGATTGTCGCTCCTTTAGGCAGGCGTTTGGATGAATCTGTGCCTATGGTGGACGCCAGGCTCCCCGACGGTTCGCGTGTCAATGCCATTATTCCACCCCTGGCGCTCGGTGGGCCTACGCTTACAATCAGGAAATTCGCCAGAGAACACTATGAAATGGATGATTTGGTAGATCGTTTTAACAGCCTTAGTAAACCCATGGCTGATTTTTTAAAGGCTTGTGTTGTTACAAGAAAAAATATAATTGTCTCCGGTGGAACAGGTTCTGGTAAAACTACATTTTTAAATATTCTTTCTACCTTTGTGCCGGACAACGAACGTATCGTCACAATTGAGGATGCAGCAGAGCTTAAGCTTGATCAAGATCACTGGGTGAGATTGGAGTCTCGTCCCCCCAATATCGAAGGCAAGGGCGCGATTACAGCAAGAGAACTATTCAGAAATACCCTTAGAATGCGTCCGGATAGAATTGTGGTCGGAGAGTGCCGTGGTGATGAGGTTCTCGATATGTTGCAGGCGATGAATACCGGCCATGACGGCTCTATGACTACTATCCACGCCAATTCCACCGAGGATGTTTTGACCAGGTTAGATTCTATGATTCTAATGAGCGGAGTAGAGCTTCCCATAAGGGCGATTCGCGAGATGATCGCTTCAGCTGTTGATATGATTGTGCAGACCGCTCGTCTATCCGACGGCACGCGTAGAGTTGTGCAGATAAGTGAGGTCGTTGGCATGCTCGATGAGACCCATATTAAACTGCAGGACATTTTTGTCTTTAAACAGACAGGAATAGATAGGGAGAATAAGAAGGTTATCGGAGATTTTCACGCCACAGGAAAAGTTCCTACCTTTTATGAGGATATTGTAACTAGGGGTATTGATTTGCCCCGCGACATCTTCAAAACCACGTAAAGAAAAATGGAAAAGAAAGGGGACGGTTCTATTTAATCTTCTTTTTTCTTTGGTCGTCCTCTCATCAAGCGAGTATTGTTAATTTTGAATTTAGCCTCCATTCGTTTTATAAATTCCTTTGTTCCTAAGAATAATTGGTTATATAGCTTGTTGTTTATACCTTTTTCTTTATCCAGTTGCAACTTTCGATACGCTTCTTGTCTTTCTTTATTATCACGCCCTAATTCTTTATAACAAGGATCCCTATCGATTAAAGTATCTATTTTGCCATAGGCATAATAATTATAACTTGAATGAGGGTACTTTTTTGCAGAATCAACGATCTTTGCCCTAACAGGATTGCGTTCTATATATAACCCACAGGCAAGTAAATATTCATCTTTTTCTATCAGCAGGCTTTTGAAACGATCCTGCCAAAAATGTCCTACATAGTCGTATTTTCTTTTATAATGATTAAAATAGAAAAGATTGAGCCTTTTTATCATTTTTGATAGCTCTGTCTTTTTGTTCGTCTTTATAATCAAATGAATATGATTACTCATAAGGCAATAATGATATAGGTTAAAGGGTTGCTGCTCTTTTAGTTCTTTAAGTATGTTTTTATATGCATGGAAATCTGTCTCACCGAGAAAGACTCGTTGCTTATTATTTCCTCTGGTGAGGATATGAAAAATTCCTTCTTCTGTATATATCCTTGCTACTCTAGGCATAAAAAATCTCTTTTAAAAACTTTACGATTTTAAAGAAATTTTACCATTACTATTAACCTATGTCAAGAAAATAGAACCGTCCCCTTTAATTATCCC
>JABMQK010000196.1 GCA_013203265.1 bacterium
ATCCGATTAATACACATGAGAGTTGAGTGTGTAGTTTTTGCGCAAGCTCTTTTCCTTTTCCCAGCAGCTCATACGCCACGGGCTGTACAATTCCTTTTTTCTGCTCACCAAATACCCATACTCCTTTGTAGTGTCCTATATTTTCTGTTTTTGTAAATTCTCTTTTTAACTCAATTGCTGCAAATTTACATGATTCGATACAAGCACTACAGAACGTACACTTATCTAAATCAATTACAGCTTTCTTATCTACCATAGTAATAGCTGCAAAGGGGCATGCCTTTACGCATATTTGGCAACCAATGCATTCATCTGTTAAAATTCTAATGCTCATTTTAGATTAATTGACTTTTTAAAATATCTACAAGTTTAGCTACAGATTCATCTGCTGCCCCGTCAAATATCTGGCCTTTTGGCCTTGATGGTGGCGTAAATATCTTTACGACTTGAGTCGGTGAACCTTTAAGCCCTATTCGATCCTCTTCGGCTTGGAGATCAATCGCTTTCCAAGTGGTGATCGCCGCTTTTTTAGAACGCATCATCCCCTTTAAAGAAGGTATTCTTGGTTCATTTATTTCTTTAACCACAGTAATTAGGCAAGGTAGAGGTGCTTTTATAACTTCAAAACCTTCCTCAGTCATACGTTCTACAATCGCAGAGTTATCTTTTACTTCCTCAATCTTTTTTACATAGGTAATTTGGGGTATATCAAGATGAGTAGATATTCCGGGCCCTACTTGGGCCGTATCTCCGTCGGAAGCCTGTTTGCCACAGATGATAATATCAAATTCTTTTATTTTTTTGACAGCCATAGCCAATGTGTAACTTGTTGCTAATGTATCTGAGCCGGCAAATGCCCTGTCGCTTAGCAAAATTCCTTCATCACAACCTAAGGAAATCGCTTCTCTTAGGGCGGATTCGGCCTGAGGGGGCCCCATGGTCAACACAGTAACCTTTCCTCCAAACTTTTCTTTTAATCGTATCCCCTCTTCAATAGCGTACATATCAAAGGGATTAATTATTGATTGCACGCCTTCCCTGATTAAGGTATTTGTTTTCGGGTCTATTTGGACTTGAGTAGTTTCAGGAACTTGTTTTATGAAGACTATTATGTTCATTTCTTTTTATTTTTAGCTGCTTCTTTAATCAGGGCTTGAGCGATAATATTTCTTTGAATCTGATTTGTCCCTTCGTATATTTGAGTAATCTTTGCATCGCGCATATACTTTTCAACAGGATATTCTTTCATGTAACCATAACCCCCGAAGATCTGGACAGCATCAGTTGTTACTTTCATCGCGGTATCTGAGGCAAACAATTTTGCTATCGCAGAATCACTACCTACATTCTTATTGCCACTGTCGATTTCTCTGGCTGTAGCATATACCAGTGCCCTAGCTGCTTCTACTTGCGTGGCCATATCTGCGAGCATAAATTGTATTCCTTGAAAACTGGATATGGGTTTACCAAATTGAACTCTTTCTCTGGCATACTTTACTGCGGCATCAAGAGCGCCTTGCGCTATTCCGAGTGCTTGAGCAGCGACGCCCGGCCGTGATATATCAAATATCTTCATGGTTATAATAAATCCCTGTCCCTCTCTTGCCAGTAAATTTTCTTTGGGTATTTTACAATCAGTAAATATTAATTCTCTTGTAGAGGAGGCTCGTATCCCCATTTTGTCTTCTTTTTTACCAAAAGTAAACCCCGGTGTGTCTTTTTCTACTATAAATGCACTTACCCCTCTTGCTCCTTTTGACTTATTAGTTATAGCGATAATAATATAAATTTGGGCATCACCACCATTGGTAATAAAGTGCTTTGTGCCATTGAGAATATAATGGTTGCCTTCCTTTTTAGCTGTTGTTTGTATCGCGCTGGCATCTGATCCGGCAGCTGGCTCAGTTAAACCAAAAGCAGCTATTTTTTCACCCTTTGCCAAAACAGGTAAGTATTTATTCTTTTGCTCCTCATTGCCGTATAGGATTATGGGATAAGTGCCCAGGCCAGAAGCAGCATAAGTAATAGCAACTCCACCGCATCCTTTAGAAAATTCCTCCATAGCGATACATACATCCAAGACGCCTCCTCCCATACCACCATATTTTTCTTCAATAACAAGTCCAAAAAGATCGGATTGGGCGATAACCTTTATAATTTCCCAGGGAAACTCCCCGGTCTTATCCAGCTCTGCAGCTATCGGGGTAATCTTTTCTTCGGTAATTTGCCTGCACAGATCACGAATCATTTTTTGATCTTCAGTAAGTAAATAATCAATCATTTTTTCCTCCTGTATGTGGTAAAAATTGTTAAATCTTCTTTATGAGTGCCTCTTCATCGCAGTTGGGAAATTTAGGGCACTTGTAACACTCTGTCCAGACTTTATGCGGAAGTTTTCTTTTAGATATTTTTTTAAATCCAAATTTCTTAAAGAAATTAGGGACATAAGTTAAAACAAAGATATTTTTTACATTTAACTCCTTAGCTTCTTTAAGGCATTTATCAACCATGTTTTTGCCTATTTCCTTTTTTTGTCTTCGCTTATCCACGGCTAAGGATTTTATTTCAGCTAAATTTTCCCATCCAACTATATGCAGGCCGCAGCAACCAATTATCTTTCTGCCCTCTTTATAGACCCAAAAGTCCCTAATATTTTCATAGATTTCATTCAACGAGCGAGAAAGCATAAGGTTTTTAGCTGCATAGTAGTTAATCAAAGAATGCATTTGTTTTGCATCGTTAATTTTAGCTTTTCTAATCATAGCCTAAATGTAAGTTAACTGATACTTTACAATATGGGCGCTATTATACTTTTTTATAGGTATCTTTACAAGATTTTTTCTATCTTTTTTATTTCTTTATTAATCTCAGTGTTATGAGGCTGTATTTGCTGGGTGAGTTTATATTTTTTAAGCGATTCTTTGTATTTTTCTAATTCAAAAAGAATTTCAGCCCATAGTTTAAGATAATCAAAATTGCTACCTTTGTTGTATTGACAAGCCTTGCTTATCATTTTTTCCGCTTTTTTAAAATCACCCTGTTTTTTAAAAACTAAGGATAATGCAT
>JABMQK010000197.1 GCA_013203265.1 bacterium
ATCTAAATCAAACTCTCTTTTTATTTCATCTACTGTAAAAAACTTTTTTGTCTTTTCAACTCTGTGTACAAAATTAACTATTTTTGTATTTAAAATAGCTCCGACACCATTAAAACGAGATAAATTTATAATCTCGCCATTTATATAATCAATCTCTGAAGCTTGATCTCTTTTAATGTTCTGTAAAATTAATCCATAGAGCGGCTGCTTGCTTAAATTAATCATAATATTAGAAAAAGCCTGCGCCGCTTCTTCGATTGGCATCTGGATTAATTCACGAAATTTATTTAAATCAAAATCTGGCAAATTAGTGAGCTTTACTCCGGATTTATCAATTACTTGGAATCCTTCCTTCAAAAGAAGTATGCTCAATTTGGCCATATCTAAATTCGCAAATGTCTCTTGTAGGCTTTTTCCTAAAAGCGCAGGAATACAATCACTAAGATTAGCAAATAATTTTGTCCATTTCATAGGCATAATGTCATCAACTATCGCTGTTTTAAAGGCCAATGAAAGTTCATCTGTTATATCTTTTACTTTTTCGTCATTTTTGAAGAATGGCCTGCCAATGCTCCAACTGCCTTCGACATTATGAATAATTAGACCGGGCTTTAAATAATTTGCCCCAAACATAACAACGCTAGAAACAATATTCTTCTCACCCAAAGAAAGTGAAATTATTTTCTCTGCCCTGACGCCATTCTGTGTTGTAAGAATAAGTGCATCTTCAATGAATGGACGGTTCATACTGATCGCCTCTCTAATATCTTGGGTCTTAACTGCCAGAATAACTAAGTCTACTTTTCGATCTAATTTTTCCTTTGCCTCCAAAGCCACATAAACTATTTCTTTAATACCTTCTACTTTTAACCCCTCCGATTTAATTGTTCTAACCTGTTGGGGCCGGCCAATAACAAAAACATCCCTCATTTTAGCTTTGAGGTAAGCAGCAATTAAACCTCCAATTGCTCCCAGGCCGATAACACAAATTCTTAGTTTTGCAGGAGGCAGCTTAACTACTTCTTCCTTAACTTTTGCCTCTGGCTTAACCTTTTGTTGGATGGTTTTTGGCTTTAGTTTCTTTTCTGCAGTTTTGGCCTTTTTCTTTATGAATTTCTGTGCACTCATTTCGCTCGTCGATATGTTACATTATTAATTAAGTCGAAGTGGATTTATTGGTATTTATGTGGAAAATTTAGGGTTGTTGGGTGTTTTTTGAAGTCTTTATTTTCTGTTGGGTCTTTCTACTTCCTTTTTTGTATAGAGTTGTGCCACAGCATTAACTTTTATGGCATTCTCAAACAACTGGATTAGAAAGAATACATCGCACAAACTATTGCCTATTGCTATGACGCCATGATTCTTTATTTATATATCTTTTTTTAACTGCGCCCTATCAACTTTGCCGCTTCCTGTCTTGGGAAGTTTATTAATAAATTGAATTATATGAGGTACTTTAAAACGCGCGAGATGCTCCTTTGCAAAATAACGAATATCTTCTTCTTTAAGCTCTGCATCTTGTTTAGGCTCTACAAATGCCTTTACATTTTCTCCTCTTAATTTATCGGGCACGCCTACCACTGCGACCTCTTTGACAAGAGGATGTCTTGCAATCACAGACTCAACCTCAGTAGCATAAACTATCTCGCCTGAAACCTTTATCATCTCTTTTTTTCTGCCAACAATATATAAATAATCCTTGTCGTCAAACCTGCCTAAATCTCCTGTATAAAACCAGCCGTTACGCATTACTCGATGAGTTTCTCCTTTATCTTTGTAGTAACCTTTCATAACCACCCAGCTACGTAAAATAATTTCACCTACCTGGCCTTTAGGCAATTCATTATCACAATCATCAATAATCTTTACCTCTATCCAAGGAGCAGTTCTGCCCACGCTCTCTAACATCTCCGAACCCATAGGTGTAACCACACAAGGCCCATTTGTCTCAGTTAATCCCCAACCATTCAAAAATGAAGCCTGTGGACAATATCGATGGAATCGTCGCAAAACCTCTGGGGAGCTTGGCGCTCCAAATACGACTGCCCAGCGAAGGCCAGAAAAATTAAATTTCTCGAATTCCTTCAGATGTAAAATCGCATAATACATAGAAGGTACTAAATAAAAACCAGTCACTCTATATTTTTGGACTTTCTTCAAGAATTCTAAAGGATTAAACCGCTCCATCAAAATCAAAGTAATGACAAAATGAATATTAATCTGGGCATACATTAATCCCGCCA
>JABMQK010000006.1 GCA_013203265.1 bacterium
TAATTAGCTTATGCCTATTCTTTTTCTTTCAGATGGAGAATAGGTTTTTTGTTAAGAGAGATATGATGAGAAGAAAAATTCAAAATAAACGAGGGTTTACTTTAGTGGAGTTAATGATTGCTGTGGGTATAGTTATCTTATTGGTCGCTTTGTCTATAAAAGGGTTAATGCGTTCCAGAATGATCGCTAATGAAACAGCTGCTATCGAAACTTTACAGACTCTACATTCGGTATTTTCAAGTTATAGATTTGCAAATCCTGCATATCCTACAGATCTCAATGATCTAGTCTTAGATGACCCGCCGTATATTGATGCTGCTTTAGCTTCGGGAACACGACAAGGTTATGAATTTTCTGTAGCAAGTTTTGATTCTGCTGATAGTGATACTTTTACATTACGCGCTATACCATCAAATCCAGGCATTACCGGTTCTAGAGAATTTTATGTCATGGTATCAGGAGAAATATACGACCAAGATGGTATTATTTTAGGGGGAGGAGAAGTTGTAGGTACTTGTGAAGGAGGCAATCCTTGTCAGGGTATAGGTTGTGTACCAACTCCACCAGATGATTAACCATAAGCAGGATAAAATAACTTAATAAAATTCAAGAGTTCCTCCAATTTGTTTTAAAAAATCGAGAACAATCTTTTGTTTAAGTATAAAGAATAAATACCGAATTTATTAAGTCAACTCATTCGACGCACCCCGGACTAAAGCCCGGGGTTTGCTCAGGGTTGTGCTTCGGCTTCGCTCAGCATCCTTCGAAGCATCCTGAGCATGTCGAAGGAATACTGAGGTGGCGCTTTTGTCCCCACCATAAATGGTGGGGTTTGGCGCCGCCGAATGTATCAAAAATGCACTATTAAAATATTCATCTCCTTGTTGATATACCGCGCCAAATAAAATAGGCCGCTCTACCTGCCTCACCATTTCGATCATTGAACTAAACGATTCTTTATCGACATCGACAATGTAATCAGGGTAAGATGTTTCCGGCCAGATAATTATATCCGGCCTGCCTTCTGAGGCTCTGCGACTCAAATCGAAATAAATCTCTTTTATCCTATGCCTGTAAATGCTCGCCCATTTCTTTTCTTGCGGAATATTTCCCTGGATTAAAGAAACGTCCAGAACTGTCTTGCTTTGCGAGGAATACTTTTTCACTGAATGAACACCGTAGCCATAAATTGCAATAAATATCAACAACAGGCCCAAAGAAACCCTAAAGGACAATTTAAAGTTTTTAGCCAGCGATAATTTTATTATTTTAAATATGCACAAATTAACAAATATTACCAAGAAAGATAATCCAAAACTTCCTGTGATATCAATAAATTGTATAATTTTAATATTTAGATATTGGCTGTAGCCTAAGAGCACCCAGGGGAAACCGCTAAGTAGTTGACTGCGTAAATATTCTAAGATAACCCAAACGGAAGACAAAAAGATAACTAAAAGAATATTAAATCTCGAAAATCTCTTTTTAAAACCGACAAAAAAATATCCAAAAAGAGCAAAATAAAAAGCTAAATAGCAAGACAGAATAATCAATCCTGTCAAAGTAACATGTATCAACCAATAAAGAGCTAAAATAAAAAATATAAGCCCGCTAAAATATGACAACCAAAAAGCCCTTCTTTTTGTCTGCCCTTCAATAGCAAAGAATAACGGTATAAAAGCAAACCAAGCAAAATATTGAAAATTGAACATAGGAAAGGAAAACCAAAGAAGAAGTGAACTAAACAAACAATAAAATAGTGTCATTAAGTTCATGCGAATGCTGGTGGGAAACAAGTAATTCTTTCTATCTGCCACAACACTTCTTATATTTCTTACCGCTGCCGCAGGGGCAGGGATCATTTCTTCCAACCTTGGGATTATCTCTTTTAATAGTCGAAGATGAAATTTTCTGATCTTCTTTCTCTTTTGGGGGAAGTTTCTGCCTCAAAGACTCTTTTTCTAAAACAGCATCTTTTCTCTTTGAAAGGCCTGAAAAATCTCTATGCACAAGTTCAACAGGCAAAGATTTAAATACAGACTTAAATCCTTTTTCTTCCACAGCCTGAATCCTAAATAAAAATTCCACTACCTCTTTCTTAATACGCTCGATGAGCTGTTGAAATAATATATACCCTTCATTTTTATATTCGATTAATGGGTCTTTGTGTCCGTAAGCGCGAAGGCCTATTCCTTCTTTTAAAGAATCCATGGTATAGAGATGCTCTTTCCAACGCATATCTACAACCTGAAGTGTAATCATCCTTTCTAAATGACGCAGATGTTCTCGGCCAATCTTATCTTCCTTGTCTTTGTAGATA
>JABMQK010000198.1 GCA_013203265.1 bacterium
AAAATATTTCTTATCGCATCTTGCGTATGAGCATAATCAACATAGATGCTGATTTTATTTCTGCATCTTACTCTCTCTAACCTTCCAGGAACATAAATCTCCCTTAAACCTTTTATAATATATTCTTTTGGTATATTCAAGACTAAACATGTGGCAATGCTAGCCAACGCATTATAAATATTAAATCTACCTAAAAGATTTGTTTCTAATTTAAACTTGCGCTTTAACCCAGTTACTGTAAAACAACAACCATTACGCTTGACTGAAATTCTATCTGCACATACATCAGCCTTTTTATTTATACCATATGTTAAAACCCTAAACTTTTTATTTTTCTTAATCATCTCTAAGAGCTTACATCCATCAGTATCATCAATATTTACAATCGCAGTTCCCTCTTCTTTTAAATAATCAGTGAATAACTTCGTTTTAGCTTTAAAATAATTTTCTTTTGTCCTATGATAATCAAAGTGATCTTGACCTAAATTAGTAAATACCGCTTGGTCAAATTTTATGCCCTCGATTCGCCTCTGAGCCAAGGCATGGCTTGACACCTCTATTAATAAATATTTAATTTTGTCCTTAAGCATTTGATCTATTAAAGAATATGTGGTTAAAATATCTGGTGTTGTATTTTGTGCGCTTAATACTTTTTTAGAAAATCGATAATTAATTGTACCTATTAAACCTACCTGTTTTCTGTAAGCTTTTAAAATATTTTCTATTATAAATGTCGTGGTAGTCTTACCATTTGTCCCTGTTATAGCCGTCATATTAAGTTTAGCAGAAGAATGGTCGTAGAATCTACCTGCTATGGAACCCAGACATTTAATAATATCTTTAACTCTGATAACTATTAAATCTTTAGGTATCCTAGCCTTTATTATTTCTTCTACCACTACTGCCCTAGCGCCATTTGAATATGCTTCATTTATAAAATCGCAACCTCTACAACGACTGCCTGACAGACAAAAAAACAAATGCCCCTTTTTTGTAAGTTTGGAATTGAGCGAAAGACCTCTAACATCAATGTCCAAAAATTTATTACCAAAAACAACTGCTGATATTTTTGACTTTAATCGTCCTGAACCTGCTCGAAAAGCATTAGAAATGCTTATGGATAAAAGTTGGCTTTCAATACTGCTAAGTAAGTAATTTAATTTCATCTAATTTTGGTCAATTTGGTTAAATTATTTACCCTCTCCCCTGCTTCAATATATTTTAGACTCTCTTCCGCTATCTCTTTAAATACAGGAGCAGAAACAACACCACCATAGTAAGAAGGATATGGCTCATCGACAACTACCACTATCACTAATCTTGGATTTTCTTCAGGGGCAAAACCAATAAAAGTTGCAAAAAATTTGGAATGTGAATATCCACCTTTGGGATCTACTTTCTGAGCTGTGCCAGTTTTACCTGCAAATTTATACTCTTTGCTCTGTGCCAACTTACCAGTCCCATTCTCCACTACTCCTAACAAGATTTTCTTAATTCTCTGACTAGTTTCAAAAGAAACAACTCTTCTTATACACCTAGGCCTAAATTCTTTTATCGTCTCATTATGTTTATCTTTAATCCTCCTTATTATATAAGGGCTAAAATATAAACCGCCGTTAGCGATAACTGAAGTAGCACTAGCAAGCTGTAATGCACTAACTCCAACTTCCTGTCCAATAGGCACAGCGCCTATTGAGGTCTTAGAATAAGAATTCAAAGGCTTAAGAAGGCCTCTTGTTTCTCCGGGGAGCTCTATGCCGCTCAATGAACCAAACCCGAATAACTTAGCATATTTTTGTATTCTCTCAAGGCCTAATTTCTGGGCTATCTTTGTCACACCTATATTGCTCGATTTCTGCACGACTTCCGAAAATGTTAACCATCCATGCGGTCGATGGTCATGTAGTATATGATTAGCTATTTTATAAGCACCCTCCTCACAAAAAATCTTATCGTCTTCTTTAAATATCTTTTCTTCTAACGCAGCTGAGGCAGTGATAACCTTAAATACGGATCCTGGTTCAAAGAAATCACAAACTGTACGGTTTCTTCTTGCCTTGAAAGAAAAATTCTGAGGATTATTTGGATCAAACGTTGGACGATTTACCAAGGCTAAAACCTCTCCAGACCAAGGATCCATAACTACAACACAGGCACTTTTAGCATTATATTTTCTAAAAGCCTTATCTAAAGCATTCTCTGTGATATATTGAATTGCCTGGTCTATGGTTAAAATAATATCATAGCCATCTAAAGGAAGTTTATCTGAATTTTCTAACTTAAGGCTACTCTGATGTGCATCACGTACAAAAAAAGCATATCCAGGTTTACCCTGTAAATATTTATTACAGGAAAACTCTATGCCTTCCAAACCAATATTATCTATATCTGCAAAACCCAAAACATGAGAAGCTAAAGTTCCATTAGGATAAGAACGCCTGTTCTCTTTCATAAAAAATAAGCCTTCTATTTTTAATTCTCTTATTTCTTTAGCGAGCCTGTCGGAAAGTTTTCTTTTAAGCCAGGCAAATTGCTTCTTTGAAGAAATACGTTTTAAAATAAATTCTTTGTCTAACTCTAAAAGATTAGAGAGAATATCAGCAACCTTATTCTTATCTTCTATCTCTATAGGGACAGCAAATAACGAATAGGAACGTATATTTACTACTAGCGGTTTAAGCTTACGATCGTATACGATACCTCTTTGGGCAGGCAGCTCAAAATAAATATTATGCTGCTTTAAGGCTAGTTTTGTTAAATACTGCGAGTGGAATACATGGATAAAGGTGAGTCTTATGATAAAAACAAATAACAACGTAATGAATAAGAAACATATAATATAAAATCGTGATAGGGATTTTTTAAGAGGCACTTCAAAAAATATGCTAATTTATTTTATTGTCTTTGCTTCTGCTTGTTTTCCAGTAAAGAATCTTCTCAACGCAATAAAGACAGGATTTTTCGACAAGAAATTCTTATTCTTATCTTCTTTCAATAAATTTGGTTTGAATTCAGGATACAAACCAAATACCTGAGCAGGCCTCAATATTCTCAAATTAGAATTATCTAGCAATGCATATTTATTCAAACTATAAGGAGATTCCAAAGTATAAACATTGTATTTTAAAATATGGTTGTCTTCAATAAGTTCTTGAAACCTATCCTCATTTTTCTTTATCTGATAGCCCAATTTTGTGATTTCGGTCTGCAAAAATACATGGAAAAGCGCAAACACAACACAAATCAGATTAATTATGATTATTTTAGGTGTTTTCATATTAAACCTTCTCTAAGATTCTTAGTCTTGCGCTTCTTGAACGGGGATTATTTTCTATCTCTTCATCAGTAGGCCTGATTGGTTTTTTTACAATAAGTTTAAACTCATTAGTCTTTGATAGGTTGCGAAAATTATTCTTAGCAATTTTGTCTTCCAGTGAATGAAAAGAAATAACACATATTCTGCCATTTTTACTCATAAAATTACTGATTTTTCCCAAAAATATTTCTAAAGATTCTAATTCTTGATTAACGGCTATCCGCAATGCTTGAAATGTACGTGTCGCTGGATGAATACGATGATATCTCCTCGAATAAGGCATTGCCTTTAAAACTAATCCAGCAAGATCAACAGTTGTATTAATGGGTGATTTGACTCTATTATTTATTATCATCCTAGCTATTCGGTTTGAAAATCTCTCTTGTCCAAATTGCCAAAGAATTGAAGCAATCTCTTTCTGTGTCAGATTATTTACCAAATCAAAAGCAGATAATGAAATTGTCCTATCCATACGCATATCAAGAGGCCCTTCGTTCGTAAAGCTAAACCCCCTAACAGAATTATCCAGCTGAAAAGATGATATCCCTAAATCTAAAATAACTCCATCAACATATTTAATCCCTGAAGAGGACAGGACTTTATCGATATTACAAAAATTATCATGTATAAAGGTACATTGAGAACTATATTGCGTTAATTTTTTCCTGGCTACCTCTAGAGAATCCTCATCTCGGTCGATTCCTATCAACTTTCCTTCTGGAGAAATTCTTTTAATTATTTCAATCGCATGACCACCCAATCCAACTGTAGCATCAACAACTACCATTCCGTTCTTTAATTGTAAAAAGGATAATATCTCTTCCATCATGACAGGTTTATGTATAAATTTATCTGACATATAGGTCTACACATTAAAGATTGTCAATTAACCTTTCAGAGATCTCCTCAAATGCATCACATGACGTATTATAAAATTCCAGCCAAATATCTTTTGACCAGATTTCGATTCTATTGGAAACCCCTATAACTACTATATCTCTTTTTATTCCCGCAAACTGCTTAAGATATTGCGGAATAATAATCCTTCCTTGTTTATCATAAGTAATCTCTGCTGCTCCAGAAAAATAGAGTCTATTAAACTTTCTAGCTTCTGATTTTACAAAAGGCATCGACTTAAACTTCTGTTCCTGATTTCTCCATTCATCTTCACTGAACATAAACAGACACTTATCTAAGCCGCGAGTAATAAAAAACTTATCAACAAAATTGTTCTTTGCTGCCTCGCGAATTTTAGCTGGTAAAACCAGGCGTCCTTTTCTATCTAATTGATGGTAAAACTCTCCGTAAAACATTTAAACCACTATCCTCCACTTTATTCCACTTTATAGTTAGAGTATAGGTATTTTTTATATTTTTGTCAAGGCAAAATTTCTATTAAATTCAACAAACACAATAGGTTGTGTTAAAAAATTGATTGATACAGATATATTGTGGTGGTTTTAGGTGGGTTTAAATAGAAAAGAATGCTTTGGCTTGCTTAATATCTCTATTTATCTGTTCTATAAGATATAACTTCTGCTTGAACTTTTTCTCACAACGTAGTTTCTTTATAAAAACTATCCTTAAATTTCTTCCATAGATATTTCTTTTAAAATTCAAAAGATGAATTTCTAAAGTCTCTCTCTCGTCCTTTTTAAAAGTAGGACAAAATCCAATATTGGCTAAACCAAATAACCGCCTCTTATCTAACCATGCCTCAATAAGATATACACCTTTTGGTGGAATTACTTCATGATGGGGATCAATATTTGCAGTAGGAAATCCCAATCTCCTCCCACGACTATCACCTCCTACAACTGTCCCGACAACCTCTACTCGCCTGCCTAACATCTTAGAAGCTTTTTTTAAATCATCGCGTCTTATTAAATGACGTATTAACGTACTACTTACCATACAGTTATTAATTTTTATATCTCTTTGAAAGTGTATTTTAAAATTAAATTCTTTTGCCAATTTTTTAATTAACGTCGCATTACCAACTTTATCTCTTCCAAAAATAAAATTTTTTGTTATAACTAAATCTTTCGCTTGGCACTTTTTGACTAGAATGTCGAATGCAAAATCTCTAGCATTGATTTTTCTAAAATAAGAATTAAATTTTACAACAACACATACATCTACTCCAAAAGAACGAATTAGATTAAGACGATGTTTTAATGATATGAGTAGTGGGGATTTTTTTCTTGATTTAATTATTGAATCCGGATGGGGAAAGAATGTCAAAATTACACTTAGATGTTTTTTCCTTCTAGCTACAGAGACAACCTTTTTTATGATAGATTGATGGCCACGATGCAAACCATCAAAAACTCCCACAGCAACACAGCTTGACTTATCTAATTTAAGACGGCCAATGCCGTATATGATTCTCATCTACTTTATCTATGGTTATTGCATCGTTGATACTAAAAGGACCTAAGAGAGTACGTCTAATCTTTGTGATGCATGCTCCGCAACCGAGCCGCTCTCCAATATCTTGAGCTAATGTTCGTACGTACGTCCCCTTGGAACAACGCACATAAAAATCTATACACGGCAAATTAAAACCTAAAATCTTTAAATCATAAATCTTTACCAAACGTTTCTTGCGCGGGACATCTATCCCTAAGCGGGCAAACTCATAAAGTTTCTTGCCTTTATATTTCAATGCTGAAAACATAGGAGGCACTTGAATAATTTCACCAGCAAATTCCTTAAATACATTTTCTATCTGAGAAATAGAAATATTGTCAACATTACATCTACGCAGAATATCTCCGTTACAATCTCCTGTAGTAGTAGACAATCCTAATTCCAATGTAGCCTTATACATTTTATCAAACGTCGAAAATTTAGAAAATAATTTCGTATCTTGGCCCAACAAAATTACCAATAAGCCTGTGGCTAAAGGATCCAAAGTTCCACAGTGTCCTACTTTTTTTATTTTAAATTTCCGGCGAATCTCTCGAACAACATCAAAAGATGTAATACCAGACGGTTTATCGACAATAATAATTCCTCTCATCACTTTTTGTTCAGTCTATTTTGAATATATTTTACAACCTTAACCTGCGCTTTTTTAAGACTGATATTCCTTAGGGTAGCACCACTAGCGGTTTTATGGCCACCCCCATCAAAATGCTGCGCAATTTTATTTACGTCTACTCTTCCTCTAGATCTAAAATTAATACGAATATTTCTACTTTTCCCTCTCTTCTCTCTAAAAAGAACACACACCTCCACATCTTTAATAGAACGTATAAAACCCAAAATGCTGTCTGTTAAATCAATCTGGGGTTTATATTTTTTAAGCATATTTTTCGTAATATCAACCCAGGCTATTTTCCTAGTTGCATCCTTCTTCACATTCAACAATACCTTATTTATTAATTTTAAATCTGAAAAACCTAAATTTTGATATATATTTCTAAAGATTTCAGGAACGTCTATGCGCCACTTCAATATCTGAGAAACTGCTAAATGTGTACTGGCTTTTGTATTAGCATACTTAAATGATCCTGTATCTGTCATAATTCCCGTGTATAAACAAATCGCGATAGTTTTGTCAAACTTTATATTTAGCTTCTTAAATAAAAAGTATAATACTTCACAGACAGAAGACGTATCTGCATTAATTAAATTTATATCGCCAAAGTATGTATTGCTTATATGGTGATCGATATTTAAAATAGGTATTTTTTTATCTAAGTAATTAGCGACATTACCAATCCTTGAAATATCAGAACAATCTAATACTATCGCAGCATCATATCTTTCTATTTTTGGTCGGGTTCTTATACTATCAACTCCTGGCAAAAATATATATTCTCTTGAATAGCGATCGCTATTTACAATATCGCAGTTTTTACCCATGTTTTTTATTGCTCGGGCAAAAGCCAATTGAGAACCTAAAGAATCACCTTCTGGGCCTATATGTGCACAAATCAAAAAATTCCTGTGCTTCTTTAGAAAATCCTTTATTTTATTCTTCTTTATTATGCTTATGTTCATCCTTCAACTCATCAATCTTCTTTGAAATATAAATACTGTATTCAATAGATTTATCTTCTTTAAAAATTATGTCGGGAGTAAACCGCATCTTCAAACGCTGTGCTAACAATCTTCTTATATATCCTTTTGCTCTGCCTAAGGCCACAAAAGTAGAATTGTCAGACTTTTGCTTTCCTAATACGCTCACGTAGATTTTTGCATGTTTTAAATCTTGGCTTAACTCTACTCTAGTCACAGTAACAAATCCGATACAGGGATCTTTTAATTCTTCTTGGATAATCGAACTGATTTCCTGTTTAATAACCTTTTGAACTTTCTCTCTTCTAGCCATTTAAATTAACTCCTTTTCGCAATCTAACAATTGAATTTGTTTATTCTGTTCTACAAAATTTATAATATTTGAGATTAAAGAATTTATTTCAGATTTTTCTATGCCTACAGCTGATAAAGCCAAAACTGATCTCTGTCACTTATTATAATTATCTAATTTTGTAATAGAAATATTAAGATTATTCCTTAATCTACTCTTTAACGAACACAATACCATCCTCTTCGCCTTTAGATTGTTGCTCGAGGGAATAAAAATCAATAACTTTACAACTCCAACAACCATTATCTACTTATAATTTGCTTTACAAACTCCAATTCTTCTTCTTTGGTATGTATTTTACCGTTAATCTTTGCTCGAAAAACCTTTTGAAATATTTCTCTAAACTCTGGACCAGCCTTAATACCCAACGACAATAAATCCTTTCCATTTATAATTAGCTTCTTATGGTGGTATTTAAGAAAAAACTCTCTGACTCTCTTTTTTGTTTGCTGGCTTTCTGAAATAACAAGAGCAAGTATAATAACTTCATAACTTAAAGGATAAAGTATATTATGCAGCTTTATAACTGGCAGCCTCTCCATCGACAGATTCTTATCTATTTTTCTAAATTCTTTTTTGAACGAAATAATTCTCTTCTTATCTCCTCTAAAGAAAGCATACTTATTTAAAAGTCGAAATAACACCCTTGGAGAAAGATCATATAAGAAAGCCGCTATATACATAAGCCAAATATCTAAAATCCTTCTTTGAGGGAAATTACTCACAAACCACATGCAAGCTTTGTCAATATCGCAAAATACTCTCTTTAAGTTTTTACTTAAGTTAATATTCTTATTGATAAAAGACAAGCTATAGATCTGTTTAAGACGCTTTAACATGCTATAAGGTTTTCTCTCTTTTAAGACCAAAATCAACTCATCTCTAATTCTATGTTTTTGAACCTTCTCAAGAAGTTTCATTTTCTTCGCCTGTTTAATAAAACTTAATGTCTTTGTATCGATGCAAAAATCTAATCTTTGTTCAAATCTAACTGCCCGAATTATCCTAGTAGGATCATCAACAAAACTCCCTTCATGTAAAAAACGGATACGACTATCTTTAAGATCTCTTAATCCACCAAATATATCCACAAATTGACCAAATTTTTCAAAGTCAATGTGGCAAGCCATGGCATTTATTGTAAAATCTCGTCTAAATAAATCATCTTCAATACTTCCTTGTCTAACTATGGGTAATTCTGTAGGATTGGGATAAAATTCTTTACGACAAGTAGCGATGTCTATCTTTAAACCATCTTTTTTTGTAACCGTAGCTGTACCGAAAGCCCTGTGTTTTACTAAATGGGCATTGAGTATTTTAGAAAGTTTAGTTGCAAAACCAATTCCATTCTTCTCTATAACCATATCCAAATCAAAATTTTCTTTCCCTAACAACAAATCCCTAATAAAACCACCAACCAAATAAACCCCTACTTTCTCTTTTTTAGCCAACTCTCTTGAAAGAAATATGATATCGTGTAACTGTGAAGGTAGCTTGTTTAATAGTTTAATAATTGAATCTTTCTTTATCATATTTATGGTCTGGGATGAAATGTTTTATGTATTGTCTTTAGACGATCCCGATTTATATGTGTATATATCTGAGTCGTAGAAATATTTGCGTGACCCAACATTTCTTGAACAGAACGTAAATCTGCGCCTCTTTCTAATAGATGTGTAGCAAAAGAGTGTCGTAAGACATGGGGTTTTATCGGGCTCTTGATTCTCACCTGCTTACCATAACTTTTTATCAACTTCCATACATAAATTCTCGAAATCCCCGAACCGGAATGATTCAAAAATAAAAATTTGCTTGCCTTTTTTTTAAGGAATTTCAGTCGAGAATTAGCAAGGTACTTTCTTATAGAAAGAATTGCTGTTCTGCCGATAGGAACAACTCTTTCTTTTTTTCCTTTTCCTAAACAACGAACAAAACCGGCGTCTAAATTAACGTCCTCAACCTTTAAATTAGTCAATTCTGAAACTCTAAGACCTGCAGCATACATAGTTTCTAACATTGCCTTATCCCTTCTTCCTTTCTTATTTCTTATGTTTGGAGCAGACAACAATTTTTCTATTTCACTAAGCGATAAGGCGTTAGGGATTTTTTTCCAGAGCCGAGGAGAATCAATAATATCTGAAGGATCTCTTAACGACAACTTGTCTCTTAATAAAAAACGATGAAATAACCTTATCGCTACTAGAGAACGAGCGATAGTGCCTGAAGCTAACTCTTTTTCCTTTTGATAAACCAAGTAAGAACGAATATTCTCCTTGTCAATTTTGTTTACGTCGTTTATATTTATAGACCTGAGAAATCTATCGTATCTTAATAAATCTCTATTGTAGGCTAAAATCGTATTTTGAGCAAGGCCTCTCTCAACCGAAAGAAAATTCAAAAACACTTCTATTAAATCACGTGTACTCAAAAATTCCCTCTTTCTCTACCTATAGTAGAAAGTTCTCCATGGCCTGGATAAATTTCCAGGCTATCATCTAAACAAAGAAGCCTATTTTTTATAGAAGATATGATTGCCTCATGTGAACCGTCAGGCAGATCTGTCCTTCCGATACCGTCTCTAAATAATGTATCTCCTGTAAAAACTACCTTATCTATCTTAAGAGAAATTCCTCCGGGTGTATGCCCAGGTGTATGTATAATTTCGATATTTAAATCACCAAACTTGATTATATCACCGTCATTTAGTATCCTTGCTGGCTTACAAACATTAAATTCACCTAAAATATAAGTCGAGAAATTCTTGCTCGAGTCTTCAAGCATCGGAGCATCCAACCTATGTATATATACAGGAAAACCCAATTCAGAATCTGCCTTAATATGATCGATGTGAGAATGTGTATTGACAATAAAATGAATCTTTAATTTCTTATCTTTAATAAATTTCTTTATTATATCGGCTTCATCACCAGGGTCGATAATAAAGGCGTCTTTATTATCAGATGAAACTATATAACAATTAGTCTGCAATGAACCAACGACAATTCTCTTTATCATCATCTCAAATCATCCTTTACTTTACTAAAAGCAAAATCTCTCTCAATAGCACGCAGAAGCCGCTCTGATTGGTTTCTTAGCTGACTCATGGAAATCATAACCAGACTCTTAGCTTTCACCTCTTCATCTAAAGATAATATTTTAGCGATATATTCATCTAAAAAAACCACTTTCTCATTACTAGCTAAAATATCTTTCATTCGATTAAGATTAAGAATTGTCTGTTCAAAACAACTGATAATTTTCTTTTTACTTCCTCCTTTAACAAGATGACTTATCAATTCATTATGCCAAGACTTCCAGTAAGTATAATACTGCATATACGCCTCATCACTCGGCAACTGTTGTTTAGAATAATCTTTAGGGAAAATTACCATTTCTTCCTCTTTTGGTCTATCTTTAGGCTTACGTATAAATTTCTTTCTGAAAGATTCACAACCAAAAGAAACAAAAATCAAAGTTACTAATACAAAAATAACGAATCTGATTTTAAACATTATCCTTCTCCTAATAGTTTTTTAAATTCTCTTTCATTAATAATCTTTAATCCTAATGACTTAGCGCGTCTGAATTTTGAACCAGGACCTCTACCGACTACAACAAAATCAGTATTCTTGCTGACGCTTGACGCGGCATTACCGCCTAATTGACGAATAATCATTTCTGCTTCTCTTCTACCAAAATCTTTTAACTCACCAGTAAAAACAATGGTCTTACCAGATAAAAAACTATGAGAAACTCCTGTCTTTGGCTGTTTGGTATTTATCCCGGCTTTTTTAAATTTAGCTACTAAATTCTTTACCTTCGATTGCTTAAAAAACTCTACAATGCTTTTAGCCATAACCTCGCCTATCTCATAAATAGAACTGAAATCAGAAATCTTTGACTGCATAATCTTTTCTAGAGTACCAAATCGCTCTGCTAAAACATATGTTGCCTTTTCGCCAACATGACGAATACCTAAACCGTAAAGCAGTCTGTGAAGAGATCTTTTTTTGCTCGTGTCTATCGCCTCCATTAAATTTTGGACTTTTTTATCTTTAAATAAAGGTAAGTTTAAAAATTCTTCTTTTTTTAAAAAATATATATCGGCAAAATCTTTAACCATCCCTTTTTTTACTAATTCCCTTACTATCGATTCGCCCATTCCTTCAATATCCATTGCAAGACGACTGGCAAAATGTATCAGTCCTTTTTCAATCTGCACGGGACAAGAAGGATTTATACAACGGTACGCCACCTCCCCTTCTTTTTCTTTAACTACATGAAAACCACACTCTGGGCACTTGCTGGGAATCCTCAAACCCTTTTCTTTGCCTGTACGCACAGATTCAACAACCCTTATAATCTTCGGGATAACGTCTCCTGCACGCTCAATTATTATACGGTCACCAACTTTAATACCTAAGCGCCCTATCTCATCAAAATTATGCAGCGTGGCACGTGAAATTGTCACGCCGCCGCACTCAACTGGTTTAAGCACGGCCACAGGAGTCAAGACACCTGTCCTTCCTATCTGCACAATAATATCTAACAATTTTGTAGTCGCTTGATGTGCTGCAAATTTGTATGCCACTGCCCAACGCGGACTCTTTAAAGTCGAACCGAGTAATTTCTGTTGCTCCAATAAATTTACTTTTATAACCATACCATCGATCTCATATTCTAATTTATCTCGCCTCTTCTCCCATTGTTGACACAACTCAATTACCTTATTAAGATCTTTACATAAAAATATATTGGGATTAATTCGTATACCCCAGGATCTTATCTTCTGTAAAAACTCCCAGTGTGTAGAGAATACATGGCCTTCTGAAAATCCCAAAGAGTGAGCAAAGAAATTTAAATGACGTTTAGCTACAACATTTGTATCCAAAAGTTTTAAAGAACCAGCTGCAGCATTACGCGGGTTGGCAAAGGGAATTTCATTATTCTCAATACGCCCCCTATTAAACATATCTAAATAATCCTTTTCCATATAAACTTCACCACGAATCTCTATTAATTTTGGCGCCTTTTCTACTTCCAAACCTAAAGGTATAGCACGTATCGTTTTTAAATTTGAAGTTACATCTTCTCCAACCTGACCATCACCGCGCGTTGCACCTATGCTTAAAAGACCATCAATATAAGTAAGATTAGAACTAACTCCGTCTATCTTGAGCTCTGCTACATATTCTACCTTCCTATCGCCTAAATCTTTATGCACTCTTTCATCCCATTGGCGTAACTCATCTATAGAATAGGTATTATCCAAAGAAAACATCTTCTGGCGATGCCTACTAGTTTTAAATTCTTTAAACACCTGGCCGCTTACCCTTTGACTTGGAGAATCAGAGGTTACGAATTCAGGATAGCGCCTCTCTAAATCTTTAAGCTTTCGCATTAAATCATCATATTCTTTATCTGAAATCTCGGGTTCATTCAATACATAATAACGTACGTCATGATGGCGAATAGCTCTGCGCAATTTCTCAATTCTTTTTTTAATATCTTCTTTCTTATCTCGCTTCATATCAATGGCCTAAACTAAGGCGCCTTGATAAAAACAAAGGCAATCCCGCATCTTCAATCTTTTTCTGTGCTATCCCAATATTATATTCTATGCGTTTTATCCAAACAGCTCTTTCTTTACTGTCATAAATACAAAAACACCCACGGCTATCACCATCTCTTGGCTGACCAACACTACCTACATTAATTATATACTGCTTTTTCGGCTCGATATCAATAACATTATCTCTAACATAAGAAAATTTTTCATTTTCCTTGATGAATACACCGGGAACGTGAGTATGACCAACAAAACAAATACAGACACTCATAACTTTAAATGAATCCATGGCATCTTCCAAATCAAATATGTAATCAAAATACTCTGGATTTAATAATGTGCCGTGGACTAAACAAAAATCAGATTCTTTATAGACTATATCTAAATTATTAAGATATTCGGTATCTTTGTTATCGATTTTCTCTCTCGTCCAAAGTATAGCTTCTTTTGCATAAGGCTTAAAATAATCTATATTAAACCTTGCTGTCGAAGCCCAATCATGGTTTCCGGCAACCGTTGGTATATTTCTATCTTGAACAATTTTAATACATTCCCTGGGATTAGCGCCGTAACCTACAATATCGCCAACGCAAAGATACTTATCAATCCGCTCCTTTTCGTATGCAGCTAAAACGCTTTCAAAGGCATCTAGATTTGAATGAATATCTGAAAAAATAGCGTAACGCATAAGTGAGCACACAATTTACGGAGCAATAGCGAACGTAAATTGTGTCGTCATTAAAACCTTATT
>JABMQK010000199.1 GCA_013203265.1 bacterium
AGAGTCAGAGTATTTCCAATTTTGGAAATAGGAATAATTTGATAATGCTTTGCGGTTTGTTTAGGAATTAACTTTATGACTTTGGGATCAATAGTAAAGCGAGAAAGGGTAATGAGCGGAAGCCCTAAGCCCTGACTTAAGACAGACATAAGATTCTTTTCATCAATCAAATTTAATTTAATAAGAATCTCACTTAATCTCCCGCCTTGTTCCTTTTGTATACGGAGGGCTAAATTTATATCATCCTCACTCAGAATTTTATTTTTTATAAAAATTTCTGTCAGTTTCTGCCGTAGAGATATCATTTATTCTTATAATATTTTATGATTGCGTTACGGATATCTGTAGTAGTAGCTACAAAAATTTGAACGGAACATTTGGTAAGCTCTTCAATATCTTCAACCGCTTCTTTATTTAATGGATTGCTCATCGCCAAAGTCAAATTATTACCTATTCTATCAATAGGCATAAGGCAATATTGTGAACACACATTCTCGGGAATAAATTTTACAATTTTTGGTTCTATATCATAATTAGACAAAGGTAAATAAGGAAACCCATATTGGGCGGTTATTGCTTGAGCGATATTTTCTTCTTTGGCCAAACCCAGTTGTACTAGAATTTCTCCAATTAAACCGCCTCTCTCCTTCTGAACCTCTAAGCCTTTCTCGAGGTCTTTTTTAGATATAATTCTTCGCTCTATAAGTAATTCCCCTAAGAGTTTTTCAGTAGCTCTTCTTAATGGATACATGATATCTAATCCTGATACAATTTTCTTTTGGCTTATCTAAACAAAAATAAATATTCTAAGTTTTAATTACACTTTTTTCTTCTTTGGCCGAATTCAACAACTTTTCTGCCTTTTCGATTAAATCTTTTGCACAAGAACCATCTATGGGATTTTCTGATACGGCTCCAGAAGCGCTAAGTTTTTCTTTCTTCTCTTTTAAAAAGAACCCCTCTACTTTTTTTCTGATTTCTTCAGCTAATATTGTTGATTGTTTCTTATTCTTCTCTGGTAAAATAATAGCAAAATCGCAATCACCATATCTGGCCACCCTATCTATTTCTCTGCAATTTTCTTTTAATATCTTAGAAACTTTTTTTATAATTTCTTCACTGGCAAGCTGACCGAAAGAATTCAAAAATTCATGAAAATTATCTATGGAGAAAAGTAGAAAAGCACAAGGCCTTTGATAAATCATAGCCCTTTTGATCTCCTCATCTAACCTATTGACAATAAAGGTCTTATTGTATAAACCAGTAAGGCTATCTTTTATTTCTAGCTTCTGGAGGCGGTTCGTTAAATAATCATTCTCTATAGCAATAGATATCTGTTTGGCAAATACTGTAAGCAACTCCAAATCATCGCTATTATACTGAACATCTAACTGAGAATTACCTATGCCAAGAAAACCAGTGGTCTTTGTATGGCGGAAGACTGGAATAAAGATCAAATTTGTAGTACCAAATATCTGTTTTAATTCTTCAGTCTTACCGTCTTCTTTCTGTTTTTCTATAAACCAACCATTTTTGTTTAAAAGTATTGAATCAAAGATCTTCCTAGCTCCCTGTTGCAATAAGATTTCCTGTGCCTCTTTTGAAATACCATGTTGAGCGGAAATCTTAAAGGAATTATCCTTATCCTTTATAACCAAAACCACCCATGTTGAATTTTTCAACTGTACCAACTTGCTTGCAGATATTTCAAAAATTTCACTTAAACTTGCTCCTTGAGTAATTAAATTACTGACTTGTAATATACCTGAAAGCACAACAATGCGCTTATTTATTTCATCATTGATTTCTTTGGTGCGTTCACCATAATTCCTCAACTCATCCATATTGTCACGTATATGTCGGGTAATTTGATTTAAAGCATTGCTTAAATCTCCTATTTCATCCTCTCTATAAATCTCTATTGTTCTATCATACTCTCCGTTCGCAATACTCTTAGCTTCAGAACTTATTGTTACAATAGGATCGACAATCTGCTTTGCCAATAAAAAACCTATAGCTGCAATAACAACAGAGACAAAAACAGATATAGTTATCTGCAAGGTTGAAAAAGGTATCTTGGTGATATATGGATTGTAAACAAAAAATAGATAAATACATACCAACAAAGGAATAACAGACATAAGGCTAAAAGCAACCCTTAATTTATCTTGCAGGCCCCTACTTGATAATGATGATTTTTTAGTTAACCAACCCATATGGCACCCCTTCCTTTTAAATATAAATTTCTATTTATTTATATCCTTAACTATATATTATATTGAAAATTATGTCAATGCTTTTTGGAATTCCTCAATCAAATATTGCTTCTTAATGCCTGTATCGATAAAATCCCAGATTAAAATCTTATCCAATCCCAATGGCCGTGTTGCAAATTCCTCAATATCTAAACCGCTTTCAGAAAAAGAGCGACGCCAATTATCAAAATTACAGTATTCTTTCCACTGATCAAACTGTGCTCCTTTATTAAAAGCTGCAAGAATTACTTTAGATAACCGCCTGTGGCCACGCGATAAGGCAGATTCAATAACGCTAACATTAGTATTGTGAAAACTTATCTTCAATTTATGTCTTTTCCCCTGCATAGCCTCCTTCAGATATTCTTGCTTTTTTTTAACTTCATTTGTTTCAGCCATATTTAACCATTGAAAAGGCGTATGTGGTTTAGGGATAAGTGTTGTAATGCTTATATTTATTTCTGCAGCTTGCCCACAGAGTTCTTTTCTTATACGGGATATTCTAGAAGATAGCTCGATAATTGCGTCTAAATCTTCATATTCTTCTTTAGGTAAACCTATCATAAAATACAATTTAACCCTACGATACCCAGCCTTGAAAGCACCCGTTGCTGCCTGCAATAATTCATCAATATCGATATTTTTATTTATTAGTCTACGCAATCTCTCTGTTCCTGCCTCTGGGGCAAAGGTGAGCCCTGTCTTTCTCTGTGAAGATAATAAATTAGAGATACCTTCCGTTATGTTTTTAGGCCTAATCGATGGTAAAGAAATGCTTATTCCATTCTTACGAAAATATTCTATTAAAAATTTTATTATCTCTCTTATTTGAGGGTGATCTGAACTGGATAGTGATAATAGAGTTATCTGTTCATATCCGGAAATCTTATATAACTTCTTTGCCAGATCAAAAATTCTTTTTGGAGAACGTATCCGTAAAGGATGAAAATAACTCCTTGCTTGGCAAAAACGACAGTGATGCATACAGCCACGCATAATCTCTATACCTATTCGATCATGTATAATCTGTATATTTGGAACAATCCAATTTAAAACTCCTATATTTTTATTTAAATTTTTTACATAAACTTTTTTTACAACTGATGGTGCCTCTCGCTTCAAAGGTATAAACTCCTTCACTGTTATATCTCTACTATATTCTACATGGTAAAACTGAGGTACGTATACTCCGGCAATCTGACATAGTTCAATTAGTAACTCTTCCTTTCTTCTACAAACACTGCCATATTTATTTTTAAATCTTTTACATATTTTTACTATTTCTAAAATTACCTCCTCGGCTTCTCCGATAATAAAAAGATCAAAGAAATCCGCAATCGGCTCGGGGTTTAAAGTACAGTTGCCTCCAGCTATAACCAATGGAAAATCGCTCGTTCTATCCTTTGACATAAACGGAATACCGCTTAAAGAAAGCATATTCAAAACATTTGTATAATTTAATTCATTATTAAGGGAAAAACCCAATAAATCAAAATTATTCAAGGGGATATTTGATTCTAAGGAATTTAATTTTAAAGAATTATTTATAAGAATTTCTTTAAAGTCCGGCCAGGGACAAAATGCTCGTTCACAAAGTAAATCTTTCTTTGAATTCAATATATTATATAAGATTCTTATTCCTAAATTACTCATTCCGACTTCGTAAACTTCAGGAAAACAAAGACAAATACTGAATTTAATTTTTGATAAATTTTTCTTTATTACATTCCATTCGCGGCCTATATAACGGCCTGGACGCATAACATTAATTAAATTATCATTAAATAACATAAATATTCTTATCTATTGAAATATATAAAATATAACAAGTTGTTCTTGTAATTAATATGGGGTGACTGTGAAAATGCTCTATTAATTCTCGGCTTGCTCTCTAAAGAAACCCTCTAACGATTCTAGATTTTCCCTTGCTATTTGATGATCTGGAAAAACCTCTAGCGCTTTAGAAAAGAATTTCCTTGCCTGTTCATGTTGATCCAGGTTCGTATGTGCCACAGCGATATTATTATATGCATTGGCATATTCAGGATCCAATTCAACCGCTTTATTAAATAATTCTATAGCCTTATGAAATTCCTTTTTATTCAAATAAGCTATGCCTAAATTATAATATGCATCGGTAAAAATTGACCTTAATTTTATTGCTTTCTTGAGCTCTGGTATCGCCTTATCATCCATTCCTAAACGAATATAACAAACACCCAAATCATTGTATGATAAAGGATCGTTGGGTTTATATCTTAAATATATTCTTAAATTTTCCATCGACTTCTCTAAAAAGTCTCGTTCAAAATAATATTTACTCAATGATTGATACGGTTCAGGGTTATTAGGATAATACATAATTTGATTTTTGCCGAAAGAAAAATTATTTCTCCAAAATATATTCTGCGGGATAGTAATCGTCATATAGATTCCTATAACTAATACCATCAAAATTTTATTAACGTTTGGAAATACATTCTTAAGAGATTTTAGATTTGCAAATTTCAAACAAGCTATGGCCAAGGTTAAACAAAGGCCTATCGCTGGAAGATACATATATCTAAATGTAAACATATTTACCAAAGGAATAATATTGGAAACTGGCAATATTGTTACAAAAAACCAAAGTATCCCAAAAGAAGCGGCTTTTGATGTTCTATAAATTTTTAAACATACGATGCCAACAGATACTAAAAGAGCTAACGATAATAATACTTCATAATTAAAAATTGTTGTGGCAACCGGTGCATAATATGGCGGCGTTATAGAAATATTCAAGGGTATAAAAAACGCCGTTATATATCTGGCGAGTATTATAGAAATTGTAATTAGATGAGTATAAAAACAACCTCCTGTATATGGCCTATCTAGCCTTAAATTAGGAGAGAATACAAGAAAATAAATCACTAAGTAGAATATCATAACTGCTAAATATCCAATGTATCTAGATTTCAAGTTAGTGATTACTCTTTTTATATCAGCGTCAAATTCAAAGTAAAAGTCGTAAAGCATTATCATCAATGGAAAGGTTATCGCCATTTCTTTTGAAAATATTGCCAAAAAGAATGATAAACAAGAACCTGCATACAGTGCCGTTTTCTTAAATCCCTGGTATTTTTTATGACGAATAAATAAAATAAAAGCTGACAATAAGAAAAACACAACCAACAATTCTTCCCTATTGGATATATGGTTAACTGCTGCCGTGTTAATTGGATGCGCAGCAAATAACAAACTGCTAAACAATGCCAATATATCATTTTTTAACAACAATAAAACAAATAGATAAAATAGAACTACATTAAATACATGAAGTAAAATATTTGTTAAGTGATACCCAAATGGATTCAATTTCCAAAAGAAATAATCAAACATGTAGCTTAATGTCGTAACTGGACGATAAGTGATCTCACCAGAGCCATAAATTTTCTTGTGGTAGGAATCAAATATAATGTTATCGGCAGTGCTTAGATAGCTTTTATCAAAGAGGGATGGAAAATTGTCAAAAGACGTAATGAAATCATTCTTTAAAATCATATAATTATCATCACACACAAAAGTATTTAAAAGGGAATTACAATAACTAAAAAGAGCTATAAAAATAATTATTATAATAGCTTTACGCATATTTATTTTGGAACTCTCCAATCAAAAATGATTTTAGGCAAATAGAAAATTTCTCATAGGGACTTTTTTCTAATGAGTTTTACTAATATTTAATACTATCCCCATTAATAAAAGAAAAATAACCAGAGAAGAACCGCCGTAACTTATAAATGGTAACGGCAGGCCGACAACAGGCATAAAACCTATAGTCATGGCGATATTAATAAAGACCTGAATGAATAATAAACTGGCAATACATAAACATAAATTTTTTGCAAAAGGGTCATATCTCACCAATGAGAGTTTCAATATTCTTTTTATCAAAATATAAAATAAAATAACTAAAATTATACTCCCCAAAAAACCCCATTCTTCTCCTATGGTTGAATAGATAAAGTCTGTTTGTCTCTCTGTTAAAAAATTTAATTGATTTTGAGTTCCTGCAAGCCAACCTTTTCCAAATAATCTTCCCGAGCCAATAGCTATTTTCGACTGTATTATAGTATAGCCTGCACCCAAGGGATCGCGATTGGGGTTGAGAAATACCAACAATCTATCCTTTTGATACCCTCTTAGCAAAAACCAAAAAAATGGACTAGTTAATAAAATTAAACTTGAGAAAAATAAGATATACTTAAGCCTTACACCGACAAAAAATACTAAAAACATAAATATAAAAAGATAAATTCCCGCTGTACCTAAATCTGGCTGAATCAATACCAAAAAGGCAAGAATAAGAATTAAACATAAAGGAATAATGAATCCTTTGATTAACGACGATCTATTCTTAAAGATCCTTAATTCTTCAAAAGACTTTTGGCTGAAATAACGTGATAAAACTAGTATAATTACTAATTTGCCAAACTCAGAAGGTTGAAAATTAAAACCTCCCAGTTCAAGCCATCTTTGCGCGCCAAGCTTAGTGCGGCCAAAAACTAAGACTAAGACT
>JABMQK010000200.1 GCA_013203265.1 bacterium
TAATAAAAATGGGATAAAACATACAGTCTGGTTTGAAAATGAAAAAAGTATCGAAAAAAAATTAAGGATTATCAGAAAATATAGAATTCAACATCTAGGGTTCTGGCATCTCGGTATTTTAAGCCCCTCCTTATCAAAACCTCTCAAATCATTTTTGAAATAGGTTCCACCTATAACTCCAAATATAAATATAGGCACAAAAAAATAATAAAACGGTTTAATTCTTGATCGGGCCAGATTTAGACCAACGTCTTCATCTTTAACTGCTACTTTGAAGGGGATTTTGAAGCGGCTTTGGAGGGTTTATCCTTTTCTTTAAAAAGTGGAGAAATAGAAATAATAAGGTGACTTTTCCTGCCTGTGTATTCAAACTTGACTATGCATATTTCGCTATCTTTTTCAAAACTAAGAAAAGTTTCTTTGCTCTCAATAATATTTAATATTCGCCAACCGTAATTTGGCATATTTTCCTTATAAAATTTGACAATTCTATAAGGAAAACTCTTGCCATAATACTCTAATACGCCTACTCTAAGTTTTCCGGATTCAGAAATAAAAGACTTTAAAGGAAGAAATTTAAAACCTGAGGGGACCGGCAGGTCTTCAAAACGCGATAAATCTGATACGCCTAAATCCTCCTCCTTAAGATGATAGTATCCCGTAGTGGCGCACCCACAAATAAAAATAGTCAAAAAAAGAATAACAAAAAATCTATTCCTCATCTTAATTTAGATTAACAACTTAAGATTAAATTGTCAATTAATATTTTAGAGATTGCTGAAAAAACCTCAGCAAGGCAGCAATCTTTGATTACAGTGATTAAGGTAGATTACAGAGATTATTTTATCGACGAGAAAAATCTCCGCAATCTTTTATAATCTCCGTAATCAGAGGTCGCTGAAGCATTCTTATGAGTTTTTCAGCGACCTCTTTTATCTGTGAAGTGGGAAAAAGAATCTTAAGGAATGTTTAAAATTTCTTTCTTCTTTATATATTCGCCCTCTTTAAATGTATCAAATAATAATTTAATCATAGTTAATTCTTCTTCAGGCATTTTTTTATCCTTCAGAGCTACAAACTCATTAAGTGTAATAATCATTCTCCAACCTTCATACTCGCCAATGACAACTCCTTCTTGCCTCTCAATTTCATCTGTTGCTTCTATTATAAACATCGTCTTTTGAAAATCAGTTAATTGATGCCAGTTTTTGTTGGTAACCTCATAGCCATCCCACCACGCTTTATCGGCAGGAAAGAAACAAGTATCAGGAATATCATCTCCGTATTCATAGATGCTACTTCTGTTATCAGGGAATGGATTAAAATCTATAATCTCACCATCTACAACAGTAGCAATCATATCTCTTCCTGTTCCTGATTCTTTACGAATAAAGTATTCTCTATCGCCATCCTTGTAGTAATTAGTAATATTGTCTTTGGTATAACCAGCTTCTTGTAGTTCTTTAGACAACTCTTGAGTATAAACAGAATGGACTTTCCATAATCCCTTCTTCTTCTCTCTTGCCACTCTATACAGCCTTTTAAATAAATTAGTATGTCTGATATTGGGCGCGATAGTCATAGGCGTAGCATAGCCTGCTTTAATTATCATAGCGTTAATAAATATATTTTCATTAAACTGAATATTAAAAACATAAGCCAATAATCTACCGTATTCATCTTTTTCCTGAACATCAAACTCTAATTTTACACGTTTTCCTTCTACAAGTTTTTTTGTAAACTCAAATGCTTTTTCGCCTTGCTCTGTGTCCATCTCTGGAGCGTCTATGCCAATAAGCCTAACCCTCTCTCCATTAACAAGCAATAAAACATCACCATCGATAACTCGTTTAACTTCTGATATGTAAACATTGTTATCTTGAGCACACACAGGACAAAACAGGAAGAATAATATTAGAATAGGTAAGAGTAGAGATTTCATATACTAACCATACTTTATAATAGTACTAATGATACTCCTGCAGAGTTATTTAGTCAATCTCAAAATTATGAGCAATGTTAGTAAATCATTATCTAACTTTCTTACATCGTAGCGCCTGATCACAACAGGAAAAAGCGGGGTAAAATCGAACAAACATTTTATATCACTGCCTGCCAATAGCAGGCATTCTGTAAATTTTGTCTTCACCTAAATTGAACCTTTACTTTTGGACGGGTAAAGTAGTAGATAAAAATACCCCAAAAAGCAATATCAAGAATATAATGGACTATCAACGAAATCAATGCCAATGAAGAAAAAGTTATTCCGGGAGCTGCTGTTAATAAATGACCAAATTGTTGATCAAGATAATTGGTATGACGCAGAAAAGCAGAATAAGGATGTTTCCAATAAAGGGTGCAGATGGTAAAGACTCCCAGCGCTATGCCCAATTTTCTAAAGATATTTTTTGATCGCAAAATTCCAACAGCTATAGTCAATCCTAATATTCGCTGAAACAATGAAAAACAATGACGCACCACCACCAACCATTCTGGCATACAGGTAAGCATATTCTCTCTATACCAATCATACTGTGACACTAATAAATGTATATGAATTAATGAACTAACAATAATTAATACACCAAAAATTATGACACCTTTCGGTCTTCTATTTTTCATATTTTCCTCCTTGACAATGATACATCTGGGCATCTTTTACTTATAATTTCAATCTCTGAAAGTGGTATTAATAGATTTCCGCCATCCTCCAAATATTTTCTTTCTTTTTTCAAAAAATAATCTTTGAAATACCAAGGTAAAATAAATAAATAGTTTGCGTCTATTATTTTTGCTGCTTCCTCGGATATAATCGGGATATATGTTCCAGGAGTATAACATCCAAACTTATCCTCATTAATCTCAGCAATAAAAGGAATATCTTCTTGAGTAAACCCACAAAACTGCAGTATCACATTGCCCTTAGTAGAAGCACCATAACCAATTATCACCTTATTATCGACTTTTATATCCTGAATAGCTTTGCGCAATTGATTTCGATGTTTGTAAACACGCTGTTTGAATGCTTCATAAGGCCTTAAGGTATTTAATCCTTTGCTTTCTTCTTCAAACAAAATCTTCTCTACAAGAGAGGTATTCTCATCAAAAGAAGAACCAATCTTAGCAACAACTACCAAGAAACTCCCACCGTTTACGTCGTTTAGTTCAATGTCAATGATTTTGAAACCCACTCTATCTGTCATCCATTTGACCTGCTTAAGTCTATAATACTCTAAATGTTCATGGCAAATGGTATCATAGGAATTCATTTCTAGCATAATGGGCATATAGTTCTGCTCAAAGACCCAAACTCCTTCATCATCCAGGATATCATATATCTGTTTCATAAATTCCATGGGTGACTCTAAATCATAAAACATAGCAATTGATGTAACAATCTTTACCTTCTTACCCTTAAAGTTTCGTTTTATGTAATCAGCACAAAAAAAATCAGGAATGAGTTGTATGTGCTCAGGGTAATACTTCCTGAACTTATTTCCTGCAGGATCGATACCTACCAAAATATATTCATCCTTAGGATATGCCTGCAAAAGAGTGCTATCATTGCTTCCAATATCAAGGATAATATCGCCTGGGACAAGAAGCATAAAATCTACAATCTCTTTAACCTTATCCTGTAAATGTTCAACCATTGATTTATTAATACCTGAACGATAACCATAGTTTTCACCAAACAGTTCTTTAGGGTTATAAGAATGTCGTAATTGTAGGAGGCCACAGCCATCATCTCTATTTTCTAGGCACTTAACTAACTCTAATGGCCCAAAAGAAATTTCCTGATCTTTAGTTCTGGGAAAGATGCCTGTTAAAGCCTGATTTCCTAAATTAATAATGGAAACTAAATTTTTATTAGAGCATACTCGACACTTTTTTATTTCTTTATACATTTATCCTTAATCCTTGCCTTATAGATCAATTTAAGCGCTGCGACAAAGTATTGAAAGAAAACTCCTAAAAATCTTCTATTGCCTTTACCTCCCCTTCTTTTACCATTCACTGCAGGCATTTGGAGAATATCTGCTCTATTTTTTTGAAGATAGTATAATAAACGCATGCAGAAATCCCCATAACCCCAAAAAATGTTATCATAATTAAGCTGTTCTATCGTTTCTCTCTTAATTGCAAAAAATCCATAGAGACTGTCTAAAATCTTTCCTCCCACCATAAACCGAATAAAAACATTAAAAACCCAACTTAAAATCTGATGCAAGAGATTATTCATTCCTCCGCCATAGAGAAACCTCGAAGCAAACACACAATCATAATGTAAGAGTGATTGAACCATAAAAGAAAGATATTCAGGCTTATGGTTAAAATCAGAATCCATTACTATAAAAATCTGCCCCTTGGCATTCTCAAGGCCACAACGGATTGAGTTCGCCAAGCCATGATTTTTAGTTCGAAGAATAGCTTTTACATAAACATAATTAAGGTCTAAAACAACCTGGTATGTTCCATCAGGACTATCATCATCTACTACCAGAATTTCATGATTGTAATCTCTCAGTTCGCTATGAATGCGATTTATCAGCGCTACTATATTTAATCTTTCATTAAGCGTCGGCAAAATTACAGATATCTTTTTATTTACAGGCATCCTATTTTCTTATTGTTTTTAGTTTATCACAAATAAAAGAGATTTCATCTTCAGTGAGCGTATTGAATGAAGGTAAACTAATAACATTTGCGCCTATATCTTCGGCAATAGTCAAAGTAGGTGCATTATATAATGGCATGAGACTAAATGGATAAAATCCAGGTCTAGTCTCTATACCAAACTCTAATAATGCTTTTATCAAAAAATCTCTATCCCCCTTAAAGAATTTGGAATCTATCTTTAAAACAATTGCCCAAACAATTGGTGCTACCTCTGGTTTAAAATACTGAAAGGTAATTCCTGGTTCATTGGCTAAATGTTTTAAATAAAGACTATGGACTCTTTGTCTATCGGATATAATACTATTTAGATGTTCTAACTGGCCACAGCCAACAGCAGCCTGTAAATTAGTAAGTCGAAAATTATAACCTACTACATCATGCCAGTAGTGTTTATCTTTACGCATGCCGTGGTCACGAATTATACGCATTTTGTCATGCAATCCCTTATCAGACGTTAGAACGAAACCACCCTCACCCATAGTGATTGTTTTAGTCGCCTGAAAACTGAAACACCCTATGTCACCAAAAGTACCAGCACATTTTCCTTTATACTTTGATAGAGCTGCTTCTGCCGTATCTTCTATAATATAAAGGTGGTGTTTTTTTGCCAAGTTATTCAAGGTATCCATATCACACACATTGCCATATACATGGACAGCAAAAATGGCCTTTGTTTTACTGGTTATATATTTTTCTACTGAATTAGGATCGATGCACCACGTTAATGGATCGACATCAACATAAACAGGTATAGCCCCTGCCTCAATAACTATATTAGCAGGTGTAACAAATGTAAATCCAGGTACAATCACTTCATCTTTAGGACCAATACCGAGTGCCAAAATGGCTAATTGTAAAGATGCGGTTCCATTACAAGTTGTTATGCCATACTCTGAACCATTGTATCGTCTAAACTCATCTTCAAATTTATCTACGTAATAACCTCCTGAAACCCATGTAGACTCAAATGCGTCTAGTAAATATTCTTTCTCTTTGCCGTAAAATGTTGGTTTTGCCCAAGGAATTCTAATATTGATCATTTAGTCTATTGTCCTCGAGTCGGTTATTTATTTCAACTATTATAATAACCAACAATATATCTCTTTCTATATTTTTCGCGCCTATAATTATGTTTCTGCATAACTTCCTCAAATTCATCAAAA
>JABMQK010000201.1 GCA_013203265.1 bacterium
CCTTTAATGAGCAGACGATTTACGGAATCATTAGGATGACGTAAATCGTAGGCCTTTAGGCCGTCTGCGAATTAAACCCCGCCCTTTTGGCTGGGTTGTTTCGATAAGCTATTTTTTAATCGTTTTTTTAAATGACCGATTACACTTCCGTGGTGTTTTAATTTATTCTCACGTTCTATTGCATCTTGTCTATCTAAATAAGCTTCATAATAAACTATTTTAAATGGTATATGTTTTTTAGTTGAATACATATTTCCTCTATTGTGTTCGTCTAATCTTCTCTCTACATTGTTGGTGCTGCCAACATATAGATAACTGTCTTTTTGACTTTGTAATACATAAATATAATGCGTGCATCTTTATCCTCGCCAAAAGGGCGGGGTTAAGTTCAATCATTAGACTTACGTTCGCTTTCGCTCCGTAAGTCTAGATTTCACTTAACTTTCCTAGGATCAGCAATCCTGCCTTTTAAAGCCGAAGCAACAACTGTAGCCGGAGATGCCAAATATATGAAGGACTTGGGATTACCCATTCTCCCTTTAAAATTCCTATTAGCTGTTGATATTGTAACTTCGTTGTCTGCCGGAACTCCCTGATGCGTGCCTACACAAGGCCCACAACCAGGATTCAAAACAGAAGCACCGGCCTCAATAAATATTTTAACCAATCCTTTCTTAAGTGCAAGCAAATAAATGTTTTTTGATACAGGTGCAATTATAAGGCGAATTTCAGGATTAATCTTTCTACCCTTTAATATTTTAGCCGCTACCTCAAGGTCTTCTAACCTGCCATTAGTACATGTACCCAAAAAAGCCTGGTCAATAGATATCCCTACCACCTCTTCTATATTGCAAACATTATCTACAGTATGAGGTTTAGCTACCTGTGGCGATATTTTTGAAATATCATATTCTTTTATTAAACAGTACTTAGCATTTTTATCGGCAAATTGTGATTTGAATTTAATTTTTGTCCTCTTCTTTAAAAAACTAAATACCTTTTCATCAGGCTCAATAACACCAAATTTTGCTCCCAGCTCCACTGCCATATTGCAAATAGTAAATCTCTGATCTAAACTTAAACTCTTAATCACTGGACCACAAAATTCTAAAGACTTATATGTTGCTCCATCAGCCCTTAAATCTTTAATAATGTATAATATAATGTCCTTTGCATAAACTCCTTTAGGAATTTTACCCTTTATTACAATTTTAATACTTTCAGGTACACGAAACCAATTTTTACCACAAGCCAAACTTATAGCTAAATCAGTTGAACCAACACCAGTTGATAATACACCTAGGGCGCCATAGGTACAAGTATGTGAATCTGCACCCAATACAAGATGCCCGGGTAAAACATGGCCCATCTCTGGAATAACCTGGTGGCAAACACCACAGTTAATATCATATAATTTTAATTTTAGTTTTTTTGTGAAGTCTCGGAGTTTCTTATGAACGGCTGCTACGCCTTGATTCGGCGATGGAGAGTTGTGGTCGATAACAATAGCAAATCTATTTTTGTCAAAAACCCTATCAATTCCTAACTGGTTAAATCTATCTATAATAATACCGCTGGTACCATCTTGACCAAAACAAAAATCAATATTACAGATTGCAAAATCACCTGCTTTTAAATCTCTGTTAGCATGGTTGGAAAGGATCTTTTCAGCAATAGTTTTTGCTGCCATAAATAAGGCTATTGAAATTAAGAATTATTATATCTGCGTAAGTTTCTCAGTCTTTAGCTTAATAAAAAAGAGTTCTAATCGCTCGAGTCCTTTTTTTATCTCTTCCATAGAAGTTGCAAAACTTATACGTATCCATGAATCACAGCCAAACGGTTTACCAGGTATTACGGCAACATAGGACTCTTCGAGAAGTCTCTTTGCAAAATTAAAAGAATCTAATTTTGTCTTAGATATGTTAACAAAAATATAAAATGCCCCCTGCGGTTTAACATAACTGACAAAATCACCTAATTTTTCATCCAAATAAGATATGATAAAATCTCTTCTTTCTTGAAATTTACTCCTTAGGGAGGAGAAATAATTCGAGTCCAAACCTAAGGCTGCCAAAGCTGCTCTTTGGCTCACAGAGGAAGGACATGATGTAGAATGGTCCTGCAATCTTGAAACAGCATTAGATATCTCTTTTGGACCTGCGAAATAACCTATACGCCATCCGGTCATCGAAAATGACTTGGAAACACCATTGACTGTTAAGGTCAAATCATATATCTCCTTACTTAGCGAAGCTAAAGAAGTAAAAACTGCATCATCAAATATTATCTTTTCATATATTTCATCGCTGATTATAAAAAGATTATTCTCGATACAAACCTCAGCGATCTTTTGCAACTCTTCTCTTGAATATAAGACTCCACAGGGATTAGAGGGGCTATTAAGTATGATTAGCTTTGTTGAGGCATTAATCTTCTTCTTTAACTTCTCAATATCAATCTTAAAACCATCTTTTTGACGTGTCTCTATAATAACAGGTTTTCCCTGAGCTAATTTTACCATCTCTGTATAACTAACCCAATAAGGAGACGGAATAATCACCTGGTCATTTTTATTTATTATAACCTGGATTAAATTAAATAGGCTGTGCTTTGCCCCACAGGAAACTACTATTTGCTCAGGCAAATATTCTAAATTATTCTCTTCTTTTAACTTCTTTGCTATTTTTTCCTTTAGTTCAGGAATGCCGGTAGAAGGTGTATATTTTGTAAAACCATCGTTTATTGCCTTTATGGCAGCATCATTTATCTGTTGAGGCGTATTAAAATCTGGTTCTCCAGCGCCAAAATTGACTACATCAATTCCAGATTTTCTCATGCTTTTAGCGCGGGCGGTAATTTGAAGGGTTGCGGAAGGATTTACAGCTTGAATTCTAGTGGCAATTTCCATCAATTAATTTAACGTTTTATAATTTATAAATAAATGAGGGGGTCGGGATGTTTTTTGGATATTCGACTGCTCAAATAAATACTCATGCGGTGCTTATAATGAATCTCTCTCTTTCTTAAAAAAACCTTTAAAACCCTTAAAAAACTTTCTTGGTTTTTTTGCTTCCGGTTCCTTTTCTTTATGCCTACCTTCTTGTGGGTGCGAATGTGGCTTCTCTTGCTGCGGTAGTTCTTTTTTCTCCTCAACCGCAGTTTTAATCGACTCTTCTTTCTGTGCTCTCTCTTCCTCTCTTATTTCTTCTTTAGGCTGGGTTGACTTTTCTTTCTTAGAAATCCCGGGCTCCTGATTCTTTGATTCAGAAACCTGAGGTTTTTTTTCTTCCTTAATCACTTTTTCTGACTTTTTCTTCTTGTATTTTTCAGTTAGCTCTAATATTACTAACTTGGCATTATCACCGCGCCGATTGCGATAATGAATAACCCTTGTATAACCTCCAATTCTATTTGCAAATGCGGGTGCAATTTGATCAAAAAGTATCTTTACCAATTTGTGATCACACAGTAAAGAAAACGCCCTACGCCTAGCAGAAAGTGTATTTTTCTTTCCTAAAGTTATTATCTTTTCAATAGCTCTACGCGCACTCTTCGCCTTTATTTTAGTTGTTACAATCTTCTGATGAAGCAAAACAGAGCTTGCGATACTTTTAATAGTAGCTTTGTGATAGCTAGAAAAACGGTTAAACTTATCACTTTTTATTTTGTGTCTCATTTTAGTTACGCCTTACTACATTCGGCAATTGATCGCATTGATTAAAGTATTATTTTTCTTTCTTTAATTTCTTTGGATCAAACTTCAAACCTAAAGATAACCCCATACCGCTAATTAGTTCTTTTATCTCAGTCAATGATTTCTTACCAAAATTGCGAAAAGCTAACATATCCGACTCTGTCTTTTTTACTAAATCAGCGATTGTTTTAATATGGGCATCTATTAAACAATTTGAACTCCTTACAGAAAGTTCCAGTTCAGAAATAGGAAGCCTGAGCTTTTCATAAAGAGCCTCTTCTTGTGGTGACATCTCTTCTCGTTCCTCGTACTCCTCAGGCAACTGACCTAAATTCATAAACACATCTAAATGTCTTTGTAGAATATTTGCCCCGTAAAGCATAGCATCTTTAGGATCTATGCTTCCCGTAGTCCATACTTCTATAATTAGCTTATCATAGTCTGTTCGTTGTCCAACTCTGGTGTTCTCAACATGACAACTTACTTTCCTAACAGGAGAAAATATAGAATCAATAGGAATTACATCTATCGGCTGATCCTCTTTCTTATTCTGCTCCGCAGAAACAAAGCCTCTTCCCCGACCAACCTGCATCTCCATATTTATTTTTCTATTCTTTGTGAGTGTAAAAATATGCAAATCGGAATTCAAGACTTCAACTGTTCCATCCGTAATAATATCTCTAGCGGTAACCTCTCCTTGTTTATCCTTCTTGATATAAACAGTCTTCAAAGTGCGTGAATGCGAACGTAAAACTAAATTCTTAACATTAAGCACTATATCAGTAATATCTTCTAAAACACCTTCTATGGTAGAAAATTCATGCAGAATACCATCCATCCTTATAGATGTCACAGCGCTCCCCTCAATAGAAGATAAAAGTATTCTTCTTAAAGAATTTCCCAAAGTTACTCCGAAACCCCTCTCAAATGGATCTGCTATAAACTTCGCGTATGTAGGTGTGTGTGTTGACTCTTCACATTCAAGACGCTTAGGAAGCTGAAAATCTCTCCACTTAATTCCCATCTTTTACCTCCAATGAATAGACAATTTATGGAATGTAAGTGACATAAATTGTAGGCCAAAGGCCGTCTACGAATTTACACTTGACATTTTAAATGTCAAGTGTAAATTCGCACTGATAACTTATGTCACTTCGTTCCATAAGTTATGTGCTTATTTATTTAGAATACAACTCTACTATCAGCTGTTCTTTTATTGGAATTACGATATCGTTACGTTCAGGTAATCTTTGAATCATAATCTCCAATTTGTCAGTATTTACTTTCAGCCAATCAGGTATTGATCTATCTTTAGACATCTCAATATTGGCCTTTAAGTATTTCTTGATCTTTTCTTTATTTTTTATTACAATAATTTCTTCTTTGTCCACGCAGTAAGAAGGAATATTAACCCTTTTATTATTTACATAAATCATTGCGTGACGGACAATCTGTCTTGCTTGTGTTAGAGAAACTGCAAAACCACAGCGAAATACTACATTATCTAATCTACGCTCTAATTGTTGCAATAACAACTCACCTGTTACTCCTTTAGCCCTAGAGGCTATTGAAAAGTATCTACGGAATTGCTTTTCGAGCACACCATACATACGTTTCACTTTCTGTTTTTCTCTCAGCTGTAGACCGTAATTAGAAAGCTTTTTCCTAGTATTTCCATGTTGCCCTGGAGAATATGCACGGCGTGTCATTGCACACTTATCGGCATTACAACGTACGCCTTTTAAAAACAACTTCGTTCCCTCTCTACGACATAATCTACAAGATGGACCTGTATATCTGGCCATTAAACCTCCCTAAAATACAATTTATACTCTTCTTCTTTTAGGTTGACGACAACCATTATGTGGAATTGGAGTAATATCCTTAATCATCTTTACACTCAATCCAGCAGCTTGAATTGCACGTATGGCTGATTCCCTTCCAGAACCAGGACCTTTTACACGAACTTCAACACTCTTCATGCCTGCATCCATTGCTTTTTTTGCTGCGTTAGTAGCCGCAATCTGCGCAGCAAAAGGAGTAGAGCGTTTCGAACCACTAAAACCAACAACACCTGGCGAAGACCACGCGATAACATTCCCCTTTATGTCACTAATGGAAATTATTGTATTATTAAAAGTAGCTGATATATTCACTATCCCACTGCTTATATTAGTTAATATCTTCTTGCGTTTCGATTTCCTTTTTTTAACCATGTTATCCCCCTAATGCAATCTTCTGATATTTAACAGTTAATCTATGCAATGGATTTTTTCATAATTCCAACATTTCTTTTAGGGCCTTTACGAGTTCTTGCGTTAGTTTTTGTTCTCTGTCCTCGAGCAGGAAGGCTCCTTTTATGCCTAAATCCTCTATAACTACCTATCTCCATAAGTCGTTTTATATTAGCAGAGGTTTCTCTTCTTAAATCACCTTCGAAAAGCCTGTTGCTTTTTTGAATAGCTGATGTTATTCGAGCAACCTCATCTTCTTTTAAATCTTTTGCCCTCTTTACAGGATCCACATCGGCATCCTTTAATATCTCACGAGAGACCTTTTTGCCAATACCATACAAATAAGTTAAAGAAACATCTATTCTTTTTTCATTGGGAATATCTACTCCAAGTATTCTCGGCATAATTACTTACCTCTCTATAATGAGCGCATGGCTTACGGAGTTAAAGACGACATAAGTCTGAGCTTCATTTGATCTATCCTTGTCTTTGTTTATGTTTTGGATTTGAACAAATTACCCTGATAACCCTTTTTCTCTTTATTATCTTACAACTTCCGCACAATTTTTTAACTGATGCTTTTACTTTCATTTCTCTGCTATGCCTTCTTATCTTTCTGTTAAAACAAATTGCTAAACCTTTACCCCGTTAGGAAATATAGTTCTCTAACGGGCTTACTTACTTCTATAGACTATTCTTCCTCTAGTTAAATCATAAGGCGATAATTCCAATTTTACTTTGTCTCCAGGGATAATCCTAATAAAATGCATTCTCATCTTTCCAGAAACATGAGCCAATACCCTATGTCCATTATCAAGTTCCACTTTAAACATTGCGTTTGGTAATGTTTCTAATATTGTCCCTTCGACCTCTATTGGCTCTTCTTTAAACATAAATTTACTACTTCTACTGCGTTAAAATTTTTGGCCCATCTTGAAATACAGCTACTGTATGTTCAAAATGACAAGAAGGCGATCTATCTCTCGTTACAGCTGTCCATCCATTGTCTAGAATATCTACCTCCCACGAACCAATATTTACCATAGGCTCAATTGCAAAAACCATTCCCTCTTCGATTCCTTCACCTGTTTTGGATCTTCCAAAATTAGGGATCTGTGGCTCTTCATGTAATTCTTTTCCAATGCCATGTCCTACAAATTCTCGCACAACCGAAAAACCAAATGATTCCACATATAGCTGTATTGCACAAGAAATATCGCAAATACAATTATTCATCTTCGCCTGTCTAATTCCTTTACTGAGTGCCTCCCGTGTAACATCAATAAGCTTCTTTATATATGGTTTTGTCTTTCCAATAGGCTGAGTAAATGCCATGTCAGCGTAATAACCGTCCATTTTTATGCCTAAATCTATACTCAGGATATCTCCTTCTAATAATTTGCGCTCACTAGGAATACCATGCACCACTTCTTCATTTATTGAAGAACAAATATTTGCAGGGAAACCACGGTATCCCTTAAAAGCCGAAATAACTCCAAATTTGTCAAATTCCTTTTTCGCTATCCGATCTAACTCAACAGTCGAAACTCCTACTTTTATATTCTTTTTCAGAGTATTTGAAATCTTAGCCAAAATCTTTCCGGCCTTACTAATCTTTTCTATTTCTTCTTTAGTCTTTATTTTAATCACTTATTTATTTTTTCTAAATCAGAATTTTTCAAACGATCCAATGTATCTTTTAAAACATTAAAAACGGAATTCGCCTCAGAATCAGCACTTATTTTTTTTAACTTACTATGTTTTGAGAAATGATCTAAAACAGGGGTGCTCTGCTTTAGATAAACATTTAACCTGTTGATTATCGTCTCTTCTCTATCGTCCTTTCTTTGATAGAGTTCTGCACCGCAATCATCACAAACCATATCTTTTTTTGGAGGCATATTTACAACATGATAAATTCTTTCACATTTCTTACAAACCCTCCTACCTGAAAGACGCTTTACAATGACATCTTTGCTTGCTTCAAAATATATAGCTAAATCAACATCAAAGCCTATCTCCTTTACGCTTTTATTAAGGGATTGGGCCTGCGAAACATTACGCGGGTATCCATCTAAAATAAAACCATTTTTTGCATCTGGTTTCCGGATACGTTCTAAAATCATATCTGTGACTAATTCATCTGGCACTAACTCTCCACTATCCATATATAATTTAGCCTTCTTACCTAAAACAGAATCTTCTTTTACGTGTCTTCGTAAAATATCACCTGTTGAAATATGTGGAATATTAAAATAATTGCTCAATAATTTCGCTTGTGTCCCCTTGCCTGCACCGGGAGGTCCAAATAAAATAATAATCATCTGCGCCCCTTAATCCTGCCTGATTTAATAAATCCTTCATAGTGACGCATCAATAGATGTGACTCCATCTGTCTTATCGTATCCAACATAACACCGACGATAATAAGAATACCTGTGCCTCCGAAAAATGACGCAACTAAATATGGCACTTTAAGCCATGCCATAATAAAATCAGGAAATATCGCAATACAAGCAATAAAAAATGCGCCGGCCAAAGTAATACGTGTCATTACATAATCAAGATATTCTGCAGTATTGGTACCAGGCCTAATTCCAGGTATAAATCCGCCATGTTTCTTCATGTTCTCTGAAATATCATCGGGATTGAAAACTATAGCAGTATAAAAATAACAAAAGAAAATAATTAATAGTGCATAAACAAAAGTATATAAAAAATGACCACGCACTAAAGATTGTGCCAACTTTTGGAAACCGACGTTTGGAATAAAAGAAGCTATTGTTGCCGGAAATAAAATTAAAGACTGTGCAAAAATTATAGCGATAACACCTGATTGATCCACCTTAAGAGGCAAATAAGTGCTCTGTCCACCGTATATCTTTCTACCTACAATCCTACGGGCATATTGTACTGGAATCTTTCTCTGAGCCTGCGTTACTAAGGTAACAGCCAAAACAACCCCCACCAGCAAAACTGCCATAATCGCGATCGTATACGGCTCCAATGTTCTCTTTGCTGGTGAAAAAGGCGAAAGTAAAACATATAATTGATAACCAGCTGCAGGCATACGTGAAATAATTCCAGCGGTTATAATTAAAGAAATGCCATTGCCTATTCCATGCTCCTGTATCTGCTCTCCAAGCCACATAATAAAAATTGTTCCCGTTGTAAGCGTAAGCACAGTAACTAATCTAAAACCTATGCCGGGGCTTGTAACTATCTGTAGGCCTTCAAATCGCGCAGGATTCTCAAGCCACAAAGCAATAAAGAAAGACTGTATTATAGCCAGCCCAACAGTTCCATAACGAGTATATTGATTTATTTTTTGCTGACCTGTTTTTCCTTCTTTAGCTATTTTTTCCAGCGCTGGAATTACGGCGGTAAGTAGTTGTAGAATAATAGAACAGGAAATATAAGGCATAATCCCCAAAGCAAAGATTGTCATCCTGTTCATTGCGCCACCTGAAAACATATTCATAATTCCAAAGAGCGTACCACCCTGAGTCTGGGCGATTCTATTAAAGAATTCACTTAAAGCTGAACCATCTATTCCTGGTGTAGGGACATAACAGCCGGTGCGATAAATAATAAGCAGCCCTAAAGTAAATAAAATCTTCTTTCTTAAATCTGGAATTTTAAATGAATTTAAAAAAGCTGCTAACATATGTGATTGTTTAAAAGAGTTAACCCATTCGACGCACCCCGGATTAAAAGCCGGGTTTGCTCAGGGTTGATACTGAGCGCCGCCGAAGTATCAAATTAATTCTATCGTAGACCCTGATTCCTGTATTTTGTTCTTCGCTGCTTTAGAAACTTTACTTACTTTGATACTAATAATCTTATTTAATTTTCCATCCCCCAATAATTTTACCAAACCATTCTCATCTTTTATCAATCCTTCTTCTTTCAAGCTTAATGGCGTAACGGTGGAACCTTTTGAAAAATGATTCAATTGTTCTAAGTTGACTATTTGATAATTTAATTCTGAACGAGAACGAAAGCCCCTTTTTGGTACGCGGCGTACGAGAGGCATAGAGCCACCTTCAAGACCTGGCCTGAAATCTCTACCCGCTCGTTGTCCTTGTCCACCATGACCACGAGTAGATGTCTTTCCGTGACCAGAACCACTACCTCTTCCTACATATTTCTTCTTTTTATTGCAACCTTTAGGCGCCTGAATATCTGTAATATACATATTAATCCTTCAGTTCCTCTTCTGATACTTTCTTATCAGACTTAAAAGCTTTATTTCTTCCTTCCAATCTAATACTCCTTAAGCCTTCTATAGTAGCTTTTATGACATTTAATGGATTATTGGTTGTAAGACATTTGGTAAGAATATCACTAATTCCAACACATTCACAAACTGCCCGTACCGGCCCAGCAGCGATAACGCCAGTCCCAGGAGACCCTGGTTTAAGTAGAACTCTAGCAGCTCCAAAAATACCCATTGTCTCATAGGCAATAGTACTACCAGAAAGCGCAATAGGAATCATGGAATTTTTAGCCTTAGCTATACCTTTTTTAATTGCACCTGCAACATCATTTGCTTTTCCTAAATCCATTCCCACTCTGCCCTTTGCGTCTCCTACAACAACTAAAGCAGAAAAAGACATTTTCTTACCGCCTTTTGTAACTTTAGTAACTCTATTTATACTTACAATTTTTTCAATTATATCCTGTGTTTCTTTTGATCTAAATGTCTCTTTCATAGGTTAAAATTTTAACCCCCCTTTTCTTAATGCATCTGCTAATGCCTTTACTCTTCCGTGATAGAGATATCCTCCTCTATCAAATACTATTGTCTCTATTTTTTTCTCTTTTGCTTTATTAGCTACAATTTCTCCAAGCAGAACCGCTGCCTTAATATTTCCACCTCGCTTCTCTTTTCCTTTGAAATCTTTATCCATAGTAGAAACAGATAACAAAGAGGAGTGCGTTTCGTCATTCACTAATTGAACGAATAAATTCTTGGAACTCCTATAAACACTCAAACGTAGTTTCTCTTGAGTCCCAATTATTTTTTTCCTGATTCTTAAATGCCTTCTTTTCCTCTGTGTAATATGTTTTTTATTCATAAATATTATGGTATTATTTATGCTTGTTTAGCTACTGCCTTGCCAGCTTTTTTCCTAACATGTTCATCAGTATAGCGAATACCTTTACCTTTATAAGGCTCTGGGGGCATGATAGAACGTATCTCAGCAGCTGCCTGGCCTACTTTTACTTTATCAATTCCTTTAATTAAAATTTGATTGGGTTTAGGTATCTCAATTTTAACTCCCTCGGGAGAAATATAAGCAACCGGATGGCTAAAACCCAACTGCAAATTTAATTTATCTTGCTGCATTTGAGCACGGAATCCCACTCCTACTATTTCTAATTGCTTGACATATCCTTCAGTGACACCTTTTATCATATTAAAAATAATGGCTCTTGTCGTTCCCCAAAGACTCTTGTCTAATTTTGAATCTGACACGCCTTTAACTGTTAACACGTCATCTTTTAATTCAACACTTATACGATTAGGTAGCGTGTGTTCCAATTTTCCGTTCTTTCCCTCTATACATATCTTACTATCCGATATGTTAATTTTTACTTCTTTAGGGATACTTATAGGTTTTTTTCCGATTCTAGACATCTTTGCACAAAATTAAATATTGTTTAATATTTGGTTTTATATCGCTACTATTGCCATACTACCAAACATAACAAATTACTTCACCGCCAACCCTTAATTCTCTTGCTTGTTTATCGTTAAGGACGCCTGTTGGAGTAGAGATTATAGCTAAACCTCTACCGCGCAGAACATAAGGAATTTTGTCTTTTTTTGCATAGACGCGAAATCCCGGACGAGAGACTCTCTTTAAATTGGCAATTACAGGTTCATTATTATGATACCTTAAATACACTCTTATAAGTCCCTGCTTTCCGTCTTCAGAAAGACGATAATTTTCAATATAGCCGTCCTGTTTTAGAATCTCTACAATGGACTTCGCCATCTTAAAAGAAGGAACATCGACGCTCTCATGGTGCGCCCTGCCTGCATTACGGATCAACGTAAGCGTATTAGCGATAGGATCTGTTAAGCTCATATTAACCTCGAAAAGTTACCAACTTGCTTTTTTGACTCCGGGGATTTCCCCCTTCCAAGCCAACTCCCTAAAACAAATTCTACATAGGTGGAATCTACGGTAGAAAGCGTGCGATCTTCCGCACAATCTACAGCGATTATATTTTCTTGAAGAAAACTTCGGCTTTCTTTTCCAACGTTCTATTTGTGATGCTTTTGCCATATCGTTATGGACTCCTAAAAGGAAAACCAAAAAGCTTCAGTAATTCATGCGCCTCTTCTTTGGAATTTGCATTTGTAACTATAGTAATATTCATTCCCTGTACTCGTGGTACTTTATCTAACTCTATCTCGGGAAAAATTGACTGTTCCAAAATACCCAGAGAATAATTGCCCCCACCGTCAAAAGAATCATTTGAGAATCCTTTAAAATCTCTAATTCTAGGCAAGGCCACACTTACTAACCTATCTAAAAATTCATACATAATTACGCTTCTAAGGGTAACCTTACAACCCACAGGTTGTCCTGCTCTGATTTTAAAATTCGATATTGCTTTCTTTGCTCTGCAAATAACTGGTCTTTGACCTGTAATCAAAGCAAGTTCATCCATGTTCTTCTCTAAAACCTTTATATCGCTTGCCCCTTCCCCTACGCCCATACTAACGACTATTTTCTTTAATCGAGGAACTTCCATAGAAGACTTATAACCCCTATTTTTCTTTATCTCTGGAGTAATCTGATTTCTATATTTATCTAACAGGCGTGGTATCATCTTACTATATTAACTCCCCACAAGACTTACATGACCTAGTTTTCGAACCATCTTTTAAAAAAGAAAAACCAATCCTTACAGCCTTGTTGCAACGTTTACAGATCAACATTAAATTTGATAAATGTATAGGCATCTCTTTCTGTATAATACCACCTTGCTGATCCTGTTGGGTTTTACGCATATGCTTCTTTACGAAATTAATACCCTCTACGAGCGCTCTATTACTTCGAGGAAACACAGAGATTACCTTGCCTTTTTTACCTTTATCTTTACCGGC
>JABMQK010000202.1 GCA_013203265.1 bacterium
TGGTGATATGCCGGAATGCTTAAGTAGTTTTTTAGATGGAGTTGGATAGGCTTTTTGATTACTCTTATAGGCAACAGCAAATTATTATAAAAGGGTAGTTTCAAAATATATTGCAATGCATTTTTGTTTATGCTAAGGTAAGTGTTGGTTATATTAGTTTTCTCTTGTTAGAAAAAGCCTTTTAACGAGGAAGGGCTTTAAAGGAAAAAGGAGGGGATATGGACGATATTTTTTTGTTGGAAGCAACCTTAGTTTTTATAAAGTGGCTGATTCCTATAGTTGCAGTTTTATCGTTTACCCTCTTTCTAAAACCTAAGCTTTTTGCAGACCTGGAAAAAAAGCTCTCTAAACAATTAGGCGGCAAAAAAAGCAAACGCAAGACCATTACAATATTGGAGAAAGAAAACTTATTGTTGCAAGAAGCTCTTTTGAGAAACAATCGGGTTGTTGGTTTGTTTTGTTTTGCATTGACCTTAATTGTTATACTTAGATTATTTTAGTAAAATAGGTGAGTTAGGAAAGTCGTTTAATAAATCCGCTGCGATTGATAAGTATCGCAGCGATTTTTTATCTGAGAATGTTTGGTATAGGAGCTGTTTTGTATACTGGAGATTTTAAGCGTATAGAATATAAGAATTATGAAAGTAGCGCTATATTATAGTAATAGTGATGTGCGGATAGAAGAAAGGCCTGTGCCTAAGATTGGCGCCGGAGAATTATTGATTCGTGTAGAGGCGAGTGGTATATGTGGTAGTGATGTGATGGAGTGGTATCGTAGAGATAAGGTTCCTCTGGTGCTTGGGCATGAGATCGGCGGTGTGGTTACAGAGGTTGGAGAGAGAGTTGAAAAATATAAAGCAGGAGATAGAGTTTCTGCATCACATCATGTTCCCTGTAATGAGTGTCGTTATTGTTTAAGCGGGCATCACACAGTTTGTGAGACATTACGGCGCACATTCTTTGACCCTGGCGGTTTCTGTGAATACCTTAGGCTACCGAAGATCAATGTAGGCCAGGGGGTATATTTATTGCCTGATGAAATGTCGTTTGAAGAGGCAACGTTTATCGAACCGATAGCTTGTGTTTTGCGTGGCCAGAGATTGGCAAAGATGAAGAAAGGAAAGAGCGTACTTGTAATAGGAAGCGGAATTGCAGGTTTGCTTCATATACAGATGGCAAAAATAAGTGGAGCCTCTTTGGTTGCGGCCACCGATATAAATGAATATCGCCTTAAGATAGCGAAAAAGCTAGGGGCAGATTGTGTAATGAATAGCATAAGTGAGGATGTTGTGGCTAAATTTAAGAAGTTAAATGGTGGACGATTAGCTGATTTAGTAGTAATATGTGCAGGTGCGCCGCAGGCGATAGGACAAGCATTAGAATCAGTTGATAGGGGAGGTATTGTTTTATTCTTTGCACCAACGAATGAAGGTGTGAAGATTCCAATTTCTATAAATAAAATTTTTTGGCGTACAGAAATAACACTTACTTCATCATATGCCGGTACCCCTGGAGAACACACGGAGGCACTGGAATTAATTCGCACTCGTAAATTTCATATTCAAGATATGATTACGCACCGATTGAAATTATCACAAATACAACGCGGTTTTCAGTTGGTAACTGAGGCCAAAAATTCTTTAAAGGTGATTATCGAGCCACAGGTCAAATGACCCGCCACTGAATCAATTCCGACGTATAATTTACGTCTCCGCCAAAGAAGCAATGGCGGATCCGTAAATTATGTCGTCATTAAAGGAGGTACATATGGATTGGGGAATGAAAAATCGAATGACAAAGCTTATTAAATCCGAAACAGGTAGGGCTGTTTGGTTAGCGGTAGACCACGGTTATTTTTTAGGCCCGATATCTAAATTGGAAAAGCCTAAAAAAACTATAGATCCGCTATTGCCTTATGCAGATGCGATTATGTTGACGCGCGGTGTGCTTCGCAATTGTATAGACGCAAATATAGATACTCCAATTATACTCAGGGTATCTGGGGGGAATAGTATTGTAGGAAAGGCGCTTTCTAATGAAGGGATTACTACATGTATGGAAGAGGCAATTCGTCTTAATGTTTGCGCGGTCGCGCTTTCAGTATATATAGGAAGTGAACATGAACATCAGACACTCATCAATTTATCCAAACTCGTTGATGAAGGTCAAAGATATGGTATTCCTGTGCTCGCTGTTACCGCAGTAGGCAAAGAATTAGAGAAACGAGATGCGCGCTATTTAGCCTTATGTTGTCGCATTTGTGCAGAATTAGGCGCCCAGATGATAAAGACCTACTACTGCAAAGATTTTAAAAAGGTGACAGATGGTTGTCCTATACCTGTTGTTATCGCTGGAGGACCAAAGTTAAATACAGATGAAGATGCTTTTAAGCTTGCTTATGATGCTATTCAGCAAGGAGCTGTAGGTGTGGATATGGGACGCAATATATGGCAGTCTAAATTTCCCATAGCAAAGATTAAGGCTGTACGTGCAGTAGTTCATAAGAACGCCTCCGTCAAGAAAGCCTGTATTCTATTTAATAACTTGAAGAAAAAGTAGCCTTATCTGCCTTTGTCTTCACTTCCAAGAATACTTTGACATCCGTTTAACTTAGAGATAAAATGGAATAGAAATGCAAGAGAGAAGAAAATATCCACGCTATGGTTGTTGCGCACGAAGGAAATTTGTAGCCAGATACGAGAATAAAAATAAAGTTATGGGAGAGATTAAAGATTTTAGCCGAGGTGGCATATTTTTCATTTCAAAAGAACGTTTGAGAAAAAAGAGCCAGCTAAGGTTGGATTTACAGATTTCCGGATTGAATCAGAAGATACCCGCGAGTATTCAGATTCTTTGGTCTGAAGGAAAGCCTGGTAAGTATGCATACGGAGCAAGATTAACTAATATCAGCCCTGGCAGCAAGTTTGATATTATGGATTTATTGTATCAGGATTGGATAAAGACCTTAGGTTCCAATTTATTATCAAGCTAAGTTTTATTTCTTTAGACAATTATATAATTGAACCCTCCAAATCTATCTTAAAAAAAGATAGATTTTTTTGTTTTCTATGTTAGAATAATGCCCTAACTATAATTGTGTTAAATTGTTAACGCAGGGCGATATTTTAATCTCTATCGAAAGATTTTAGATGAAATTACCGAGATATTTTATTATTTTTTTATCTGTATTGTTTTTTTCTTCCTGTAGTAGCGTACCTCTGAAGCCTAGTTATGAAGTAATCGGAATTGGCCCACTACCTTCTCAAATAACAACACCCATACAAAGACAGGATGTCTTTCATATCATTGCCCCAGGCGAGACGCTTTGGCGCATTAGTAAAA
>JABMQK010000203.1 GCA_013203265.1 bacterium
CCAGTGGGATTTGCGCTGACAAATTCTATGTTTGCTTTCTTTCCTCTGCCTAAATTGATTTCTCCCAGAACATCTCTATCCTGCAAAATATTTAAAACCATACTATGAAAAAAACTGTCTTTTAAATAGAAATTCAGGAATCCAGCTGAAGCTATTTTGATATCTTTGATAACCGAATCTAACTTAAAATCACCAAGCTTAGCCTTGCAGCATGATAAAATCAACCCGGCTATCTCTTTGGGGCTCTTTTTTAAAACTGAAGATAAACGAAAGGCTACATTACTAGAAAGGTCGCCGTTTACTCTCTCTTTGGGTATTTCTATGGCAATTACAGGAGGGTTATTAATACCTAAATCAAGAAGGCAAGATTTAAGTAACGAGGAGATGGACTTTTCAATCTTTGGGAATACGTAATCTTTTTGCATCTATCCATAGCCGCTCTAAATTATAAAACTCTCTTACTTCTTTTAAGAATATATGGATAATTACATCTCCATAATCCAAGAGAGACCATAATCCGTTTTTGGTAACCTTTGAATTCACGGCCCTCATCTTGTTCTTTAAAAGACCATCCTCAATGGCATCTGCGATACTCGCCACCTGCCTTTCAGAGTTTCCGCTACAAATAACAAAGTATTCGCAGAAGTTAGTTGCCTTGCGCATATCCAAAATAGCTAATTCTTCTGCTTTCTTGCTTATGGCTAATTTAGCAACGAGGTGTATTTTATCTTTAGATTCTATCTCAAAAACCTCCAGTAATGAACACGTGACTTACAGAGCGTAAGAGAAGGTAAGCCACTGTGTGAATTAAATCCTTGATATCATAGATGTCAAGGATTTAATTCGGACACACAACTTACGTCGCTCTGTTCCATAAGTTGTGTCCTCATTTGATTACTATTTATTACCTAATATTCTAAACATCGAGGTACCGCAAGTACTGCATTTACCTTTTGCGGCTTTACGGCCATTCTTCATGGTTACTTCTTTTACATCTTTCATTTCTTTTTTGCTCTTGCATTTTACACAATAACCTTCTGTCATGCTACCCTCCTTGAATGAGTGTGCCGCTTGTGGAGCATTAAGTCTAACGTATCACCCCTCATTATTGTCCGTCAAACTGTATCTCCAGCAAAGCTTATTTTATTAAATTCTTAGCTATATTTTTACCATATCGATACTAAATTGTCAATTGATTTAGATTTTCGTATTCAATCTAAATCTCTATCGATATATTTCATACATCTATTTCGATTGAAGTTGCCTATTGGACCTACCAAAGAAATATTTATCTTGTCTTTCTTAAAAATATCCCTTGCCACTTCTTTTATGTTGCTGGGATCAATTTTTAATACCTCTCTTTTAATCTGATTAAAGTCTAATGTCTTTTTAATAGTAGAGGCTGCGGAACCTAAAAAAAACATATGGTCCATTGTGTCCTCTAAGCTCATCGCTAACTGACCCAGCAAGAACTCTTTTGCTCTTATGAGTTCAGATTTATAAACTAAACTCTGCTTTAACTTATTCAACTCGTTTAAGATCAAATTTAAAGCCAAATCAACTTTCTTGCTGTCTAAACCTGCATTGATATAAAAAACTCCTGTATCTAGGAGACTTTTAAATTGACTTGAGATTTCATAGACGAGACCACGTTTTTCTCTTATTTCATTAAATAGACGACTAGACATATTACCGCCTAAAATAATAGAGATCAAGATTAGAATGAAGCGCTTAGGATGAGATCTGTTATAGGCTTGGAAACCCATGGCTAATCTTGTCTGCTCAATCTCTTTGATTAAAGTCTCTACCTTAGCCTCTTTTTGCTCAGATATAAATTTATCAAAGCAATAGTCTTGTTCTACTACCTTGCTACCGCTTAATCCTTTGTGTATAAAATTTAAACAATCCGTATGTTTTATATCACCCGTAAAAACGATAACCATATTCTCAGGTCGATAATATTTACTTTTAAAACTTACTAAATCGCCTCTGGAAATAGAACTCACTGATTCTGCAGTACCTGTAATATTCCTTCCTAAAGGATGTTCGGGCCACATAGTCTTATCTAATAGTTCCTGAACCATATGCTGAGGCAGATCATTATACATCTTAATCTCTTCGATAATTACGGTTCTCTCCTTCTGAATATCCTCTTGTTTAAGACAGGGATTGAGCGTCATATCTAATAGAATCTTAAAAGCCTGATATGTAATCTTATTTGGAACTTTAACCAAATAACAAGTCAATTCCTCAGAAGTGAATCCGTTAAGCAAACCGCCCTTTCCTTCAATCTGACGCTTAATCTCATCCTTACCATACTTCTTTGAACCTTTAAATAATAAATGTTCCAGAAAGTGACTTATACCGGATATATTTTCTTTCTCATATCTTGAACCAACCTTAAGCCAAACACCGATAGAAACACTATAGGCTTCACTCATTCTATGCGTTACCAAAGTCAGATTATTTTTTAGGATGGTTTTTTTGTACACGGCTAAGAGGTGAATTTCTTAACGAAGCTAACTATTTTCTGTATTAAATCTCTTCTATCTAAATTTTCTCTAATCTTTTTAACTATCGCGCTGCCAACGATTGCTCCGTCGCTAAATTTAGTAACAGATTTAAATTGCTCTCTGTTAGATATACCAAAGCCGACGCAAATAGGAATTTTTATAAATCTCTTTAAATAAGCTAATCTCTTCAAAATGTCTGCGGGTAATTTCTTTCTTGTTCCAGTTACACCGGTAAGCGAAACATAATAGATAAAACCTTTTGAAACCTTTGCTATTCTTCTAAGCCTGGATAAATCTGTTGTAGGGGTAAGAAAATCTATCAGGCGCATCTTAAATTTATTAAGATAGGCTCTCAGTTGATTCGCTTCCTCAATAGGTAAATCAGGCACGATTATGCCATCTAATCCACAGGACTTCGCGTTTCTTGCAAAGCGCTCCAGGCCATAGGTAAAAATAGGATTGTAATAGCCCATAATAAGTAGGGGTTTATTTATCTTTTTCCTTAATCGCTCTGCTAAAGAAAAAATATTATCTAAGTTTATCTTGTGTTTTAAGGCAAAGGTGCTTGATTCCTGAATAACAGGACCGTCGGCAAGAGGATCGGAAAAAGGAACACCCAGCTCAAATATATCAACGCCGGCTCTACTTAGCTTTAAGACTAATTTCTCTGTGGTGGTAATATTCGGATATCCTACGGTAAGATAGACGATAAAAGCCTTCTTTTTATTTAATTTTAATTCCAGAAACTTCTTATCGATGCGATTCATTTTTTCTCAATATTGAAGAAACTAATGTTACATCTTTGTCTCCCCGCCCGGAAAGACACAAAACAACGATAGGATTTTTCTTAAAGCGCTTTGCTTCTTTGGCGAGATAGGCTATTGCGTGGGCAGGTTCTAAAGCAGGGATGATTCCTTCTGTCTGGGATAGCAACTTAAAACCTGCTAATGCTTCTTTATCTGTTACAGCCACATATTTTGCCCTTTTTATCTTTTGATAATAACTGATTTCTGGCCCGACACCGGGATAGTCTAAGCCGGCAGCGATAGAGTGCGCGACTTCTATCTGGCCGTACTTATCCTGTAAAACCATACTCTTTGAACCGTGTAGAACTCCGATTCTACCTTTTAATAGACTGGCCGCGGTCTTTCCTGAATTTAGACCAAACCCTGCAGCCTCCACTCCAATCATCTTAACTTCCCTATCTTTTAGGAAAGGATAAAACAGTCCAATAGAATTACTTCCACCACCAACGCACGCAACTAAATAGTCTGGCAGTTTCTTCTCTAAAGCAAGTATTTGTCTTCTGGTCTCTTTGCCGATTACAACTTGGAAATCTCTGACTATCATTGGATATGGATGCGGTCCAACAACAGAACCGATAATATAGTGTGTATCTCTAACATTAGTCACCCAATCTCTTATCGCTTCAGAACAAGCATCCTTCAAAGTCATTGAACCAGTTCTAACAGGTATAACATCTGTGCCTAATAACTTCATTCTAATTACATTCAGTTCTTGGCGATGAATATCCTCTTCGCCCATATACACCTGACACTTAAGTCCTAATAGAGCGGCAACCGTGGCTGTAGCAACACCGTGTTGACCGGCGCCGGTCTCTGCAATTAAACGCTTCTTACCCATACGTTTGGCAAGAAGTGCTTGACCTAATGTATTATTGATTTTATGAGCTCCTGTGTGAAGCAGGTCTTCTCTCTTAAGATAAACTTTTATTCTGCCTAAACTCTTACTTAGGTTTTTAGCAAAATAGAGTGGCGATGGCCTTCCCGCATACTCAGACAATAAATAAGAGAGATCTTTTCGAAATCTCTTATCCCTTTGAGCAAGCCTGTATTCCTTCTCCAACTCCTTTAGGGCTGGCATTAGCGTCTCTGGAACAAACTTACCGCCAAATACTCCAAAATGTCCTTGTTTGTCTGGTAACATGCTACTAAATAATTGACCAGTCGGCGTGTTTTTTTCTTGTTGTCCCCGACGGGTCATCCTGAGGCCCGATAGGGCCGAAGGATCTTCGAGATCCCTCGTCACTTCGCTCCTCAGGATGAGGGGTCGTGGAAAAAATCC
>JABMQK010000204.1 GCA_013203265.1 bacterium
AATTTGTCCCGCACCTTTTATATGTTCAGAGGTTTAAAATATATTTTGAAGAATTTTGAATACTAAAACGGTGCGGGATTAATTCGCACAGTAACTTACATTTGCTAACGCTCTGTAAGTTACGTGCTCATTAAAGGAGGCTGGTAATGTCTAAAATAGTTGCTACAGCTGCAATTCGAGGCGCAAAGAAGGTTGTTGCTGAGGTCGAAGAATTTTTAAACCGTGCCCTAAAAGAAAAAGGGCCCGATACTAAAATTGAGTTTCCTGAAACTGCTTTTTTTCTGCCAATGGCAAAGGCATTGCTGAACGTAGATGTAAAAACATTAAGTGAGGCTGTAAAGATTTTAGAGCATGCAAAGTCTTTATTGCCACAAGAGCCGTCTGAGAAACTCTGGCTTCCTTATTTGGGTAGTACTTTGGATGCTGGTATGGCTACGTTATTTGCAGAAGAGATACTAATGGCGTTACGATATCTTTATGGACAAGAGCCACAAGAAGGTTGTAATGGATTTTTTAGTGATACGGTATTGCGTTCTCTAGGTATCCAGTTAGTCGATGGTCGTATGCCAGGGTTCGCTGCAATATTGGGCGCAGCGCCAAATAATCAGATAGCTGTTGATATTGTCAGGCAACTTCAGGAGAGGAGTATTTTAACTTTCGTAGGTAGTAGTACAAATGGTGTTTCTGTCATCGATCAGCTCAAAGAAGAAGGTATTGAGATGGGTTGGGATAATTACATTGTTCCTTATGGTAGAGATACGGTTTCTGGAATTTATGCTTTGAATTGGGCGATTCGGGCAGCATTAACTTTTGGTGGAATAAAATCCGGAGAAGCAAAAAAGTGCCTTGAGTATACAAAAGAGCGAGTTTTTGCTTTTGGTTTGACTTTGGGCGAGCTTGATGACATAAAGTATGCAACTGGTGCCGGCGCGATAAATATGGGTTTTCCTATTATTGCAGATACAGATATTCCGGAGATTCATCCCAGTGGTATTACAATATATGAAGCCTTAGTAAAAGAGTTGGATTACAAAAAGATTGTGCCGCGTTGTATTACGGTAAGGGGTTTTAAAGTTAAAGTCGCTAAAATTCCTATTCCTGTGCTTTATGGCCCAGCATTCGAAGGAGAACGAGTAAGAAAAGAGAATCTCTATGTCGAATTTGGTGGCAAGAAAGCTATAGCTTTTGAGTTTTTAAAGTATGTTGATATGGATAAAGTAGAAGATGGCAAGGTTGAATTGATAGGACCTGATATTGATAAGATAGAGGATAAATCACTACCTTTAGGAATTGTTGTCGAAGTAGGTTCGCGCAAGGCAAATGAGGATTTTGAGCCCATTATAGAAAGACAGCTGCATCGCTATATCAATGAAGCTCAAGGCATAATGCATATAGGTCAACGCGATATCATGTGGATTAGAATTAGCCAAGAGGGATTCAAAAAAGGTTTGAGGCTTAAACACATCGGAACAGTCATCCATGCTCAAATTCATCAAGAATATTCTGCGATTGTGGATAAAGTACAAGTAAAGATATATTCAAAGATAGAAGATGTGGAAAAGCAGCTTACTGAGGCAAGGCGCATATTTGAAAAACGTGACGAGAGAATAAGTGGTATGACTGATGAAAGCGTAGAAGATTTTTATAGTTGTGCGCTTTGTCAGTCATTTGCACCTAATCATATTTGTGTTGTTACTCCTGAAAGGTTGGGTTTGTGCGGAGCTTATTCGTGGCTCGATGCAAAGGCAAATTATCAAATTAGTCCTGCGGGAGCCAATCAGCCAATTAAGAAGGGACCTATACTGGATGAGAAATTAGGGCAATGGAAAAACATAAATGATTTTGTATATGAGAAATCCAACAAGAGCATAGAGAATGTGAGTATGTATTCTTTATTGGAATCCCCTCAAACTAGCTGTGGATGTTTTGAGTGTATTGTCGCTTTAGTTCCGGAAGCAAATGGTTTTTTGGTAGTTAGTCGTGACTATACTGGAGAGACGCCTTTGGGAATGACATTTACAACCCTGGCAGGTTCTGTAGGAGGAGGTGTTCAGACACCGGGATTTTTAGGGGTAGGTAGGCTTTATTTAATCAGTAAGAAATTTATTTTAGCTGAAGGTGGTTTAAAGAGGATTGTTTGGTTACCGCAGGAACTAAAAGAATTTCTACGCAATAAATTAGAGGTTCGGGCAAAAGAAATGGGGGTTTCGGATTTTGTCAATAAGATAGCTGATGAGACTAAAGCGACAACCTTAGAGCAACTTCTAGAATTCTTAAATCAAGCTAAACATCCGGCATTAGAGATGCCTGCACTCATTTAATGAAGACGCAATTTACGGAACGATAGTGAACGTAAGTCACATGCTTATTAAAAAAACTACTTGATTTTTAATGATATTTATACTAATCTATAACTGAAAGTGACACAATGGGTAACGTCATACCCAAATTCCATTTCATAATAGTTATTTGCATATTGTTTGCATTTGTGCCGTTCTCTTTTTCTGAATTTAAAAGAGATAGTAAGCGGGCTCAAATCTCTCGCGATAAAGGATATGAAGCTCAACGTTTAGGTAATTTAGATTTGGCGCTGGGTTTCTATCAGAGGGCCGTAGATTTCGACCCTTACTATGCCGTTGCTTATAATGATCTAGGCGTAGTTCTTGAGGCGAAGGGAATGAACGATAGAGCAAAAGAGGTTTATTTAAGGGCCATATCTTTAGATCCTAATTATCTAAGTGCTTACTATAATTTAGCAGCGTTGTATGAAAGAGAAGGGGAATATGATAAGGCGGATTACTATTGGAGGATGCGAGTTCATTTAGGTGATTGGTCAGATGTTTGGACATGGAGAGCGAAAGAGAGTTTAGAAGGTTTAGAAAGGGAAGGTAAAATAGATTTAAAATCCAGAACAATGGTAGGAGATTTAGGCTTTAGATTAACTCCCAACCCTAAACGTAATGCCGAGTATCACACGTATCAAGGACGTCAATATCTTGCCGCTGGCAACTATTTAGCTGCTCTTAGAGAATTCAGCGCAGCGATAGCGATCGACCCATATGATGAAGAGATTGAGCAGCTATTAGAGAATACACAACTCAAAGTTCTACTCAATCGTTGAAGATAATCGGTAATTTTGTTTCCCAATCATTTCTAATCATTCCTTGAAAATAAAATCCATGAAAATATAGTTTCAAGAAACTATTGATTAATAAGTTGTAATAGTTATGTCTAGAGTTTGTCTAATTGATGCGTATTCTTTGTGTTATCGCGCCTTCTTCGCCATAAAGGTAGGTTTGTTGACTTCTTACGGCCAGCCCACTAATGCGGTTTATGGTTTTATAAATATGTTAAATAGGATTCTCACTGAGGTAAAACCTGACTATATTGCAATATGTTTTGATGTTGGTAAACCCACCTTTCGAGAGAAGAAATTTAAAGAGTATAAAATTCATCGCCAACCTATGCCTGATGACTTAAAGACACAAATTCCTTTAATTAGAGAAGTAATATCTGCTTATAATTTCAGAATGATTGAAAAGGAAGGTTTTGAAGCGGATGATATCATAGCAACTTTTGCTAATAAAGCAGAAGAAAAAGGACTTGAAGTTATTATAGTAACTAGTGATAAAGATATGCTTCAGTTAGTAGATAATAAAATAAATGTCTACAACCCTTACAAGGGAGAAGGGCTGTATTTTAACACAAAAGAAGTAGAGGAACAATTCGGGGTAAAGCCGAAGAATATTGTTGATTTGCTTTCTTTGATGGGTGATAGCGCCGATAATATTCCGGGAGTAAAAGGCGTCGGTGAAAAAACAGCAGTAGGACTTCTTAAGGAATTTAAGGATATAAAGGGATTATTAAAGAATGTAGATAGAATAAAGTCAGAAAAGATAAGAAGTTTAATCGCAGACAATAAAGAGATGATAAATTTAAGCCAGGAATTAGCAAGGTTGCCGCTAGATTTAGATATAGATATTGATTTGGAAGAGCTAGGCCTAAAAGAACCTGATTATGATAAGTTATATGATATATTTTCAAGATTAGAGTTTAAGTCATTGTTAAAAAGTATAAGCGATAAAGTTACAGGGAATAATTTTGGAAAGAGAATAGATTTTATAGAAGATATTAAAGAGAGTTCGGATTTTAATCAACTAACAAGTGAACTTGGGAAGACAAAGATTTTTGCTTTTTCGTTCAATACAGACCAAGAAAAACTGAAAGCCTTCATTTATACGGGTAAGAAAAGTATTTATATTTTAACTAATAAAGAGGAGTTAAATTCAGTCTTCAGTGATGAAAATCTTAATAAAGTGGGAATTGATATTAAGAGCGCGAAATTTATTTTTGACAGATTCAAAGTAAATATCAAAGAAGATTTTTTTGATATTATGATAGCGGCTTATTTGCTCGATCCTGCCAGAACAGATTATAGAATCGAAACACTTTTGTACGATTATTTGAAAATAGGGCCATTAGCCAAAGAAGACGTAGAGAAAAAAAGTGCGGTATTCATCTATAAGCTAAAAGAGGTGTTTGAGAAAGAGCTTAGCGATAAGAATCTCAAGAATTTATTTTATAAATTAGAGACACCTTTGATTGATGTTTTGTTTAGAATTGAGAGGAATGGAGTCAAGATAGACCAAAAACTCTTAAATGATTTATCAAGTAGTTTCAAGAAGAAGTTAGATAAATTAATGCAAGAGGTTTTTAATATTTCTAAGAGAGAGTTCAATCTTAATTCTCCAAAGCAATTAAGAGAAGTCCTGTTTGTCGATTTGAAACTACCTGTGGTCAAAAAGACGAAGACAGGGCCTTCTACAAATGAAGAGGTATTGAGAAAGTTATCCAAAAAACATAAAATTCCTTTACTCATATTGAAATATCGTCAAATTGCTAAGTTAAAATCGACATATGTTGATGTTTTGCCTAATCTTTGTGATAAAAGAAACCATAGAATTTACAGTAATTTTCTACAGACCGGCACACAGACAGGGAGGCTCAGTTCAAATAACCCCAATTTACAAAATATCCCCATAAAGAGTGAGCTGGGTAGGGAGATTAGAGCTGCTTTTATTTCTACTTCTTCAAAGTGGTCTTTGTTGTCTTGCGATTACTCTCAGATAGAATTAAGGATTTTAGCTCATTTGTCAAAAGATAAAGTTTTATTAGAAGCATTTGGAAACAACTTGGATATACATAAAGCAACAGCGGCCTTGATTTATCAAGTGGATATTTGCGATGTTCAGGAAGAGATGCGTCAGATTGCAAAAAGAGTTAATTTTGGCGTAATTTACGGAATGAGCGCTTATGGCCTTTCCAAAGATTTGGATATTGGTTTAGAAGTAGCGCAGGATTTTATTGATACCTATTTTTTGCGCTATCCTAAAGTCAAAGAGTTTATAAACGGACAGATTGAATTTGCAAGGGATAAAGGGTATGTTTCTACAATTATGGACAGAAGAAGATACCTTCCCTATATTAATTCAAGAAATATTAGCCTTAGGCAATTTAGCGAGCGCCAAGCAGTAAATGCAGTAGTTCAGGGTTCAGCTGCTGATTTAATAAAATTAGCGATGGTAAATGTTCAGCATGAACTGGATAAAAACAAGATGCAGGCGAAGATGGTAATACAGGTTCATGATGAGTTGGTATTTGATTTTCCCAACCCAGAGAAATCTCAGTTGATTAAGATAGTAAAAACAGGTATGGAAGAGGTTGTCAAATTAGATGCGCCTATAAAAGTATCTTTAAAGATAGGGCAAAATTGGGCACAGATGGATGATATTGAATGAAGATAGCTATATGTTCTAGTGAAGTAGTGCCTTTCGCAAAGACAGGGGGGCTGGCTGATGTTTGCGGTGCATTACCACTGGCTTTAGAGAATTTAAATCAGGAAGTTATAATTGCGATGCCACATTATGCCTGTGTAAATAATTCAGGCATAGCGATAAAAAAGTTAAAACCTGGGTTTTCTTGTGCCACTATTGGCAGGAACGTTAAAGTCTATTTTATTGAGAATGACCAGTATTACAACAGGACTGGTTTATATGGAGATAAGACTGGTGATTACCAGGATAATCTTTTACGTTTCTCTTTTTATTGCAGAAAGACGCTTGAGTTATTAAAGATTATAGATTTTGCGCCGGATGTGATTAATTGCAATGATTGGCATTCAGCCTTGATCCCTGTTTACCTGAAGACACATTTTGTAAATGATAGCTTTTATAAAAAGATTAAAACCGTATTAACGATACATAATATGGCATATCAAGGTTTATTCCCTAGAGAGGAATTTTCTTATTTGGACTTAGATGAGTCCCTTTTTAGTAAAGATGGATTTGAGTTTTATGGCAAGATAAATCTTCTTAAAGGTGGAATTGTATTTGCTGATTACATTACAACTGTAAGTCAAGGTTACGCTCAGGAAATACTTACGAAAGAATTTAGTTGTGGTTTAGAAGAGGTATTAAGAAAAAGATCGAATGATTTATTTGGTATTATTAATGGTTTAGACTATTCAATCTGGAATCCCAAAACGGATAAACAAATATTCCTAAATTATGATAGATCAGATTTAAGCGGCAAGAAGAATAACAAAGAGGAATTACAAAGATTTTGTGGTTTAGGAGTAAAGAATGATATTCCTCTTTTGGGTTTTGTAGGCCGGCTTGCGCAACAAAAAGGGATAGATTTATTATCAGAGAGTTTTAAAGAAATTGGTAAATTAGGTATACAGGTTGTCATTTTAGGTACAGGAGAGCATAAATATCATGCCTTACTTGAGAATATTGCCAAGCAGAACCCTCAGTCTTTTAGTCTAAATTTAAAATTTGATGATACATTGGCACATCGTATTTATGCCGGTTGTGATATGTTCTTGATGCCTTCTCAATATGAACCCTGCGGTTTGGGGCAGATGATTAGTTTTAAATATGCCACGATTCCAATCGTGTATAGGAGCGGTGGATTAGCTGACACTGTTTTTGATCTAAATTCAAATAGTGAAGATGGTAATGGTTTTGTTTTTACTTCGTATACAAAAGAAGCGTTTTTAGATGCCATAAAGCGCGCCATATCTACATATTTCGATAGAGGAACTTGGCAGAAACTAATTGAGAAAGTAGCGACGTATAATTTCTCCTGGGAAGAGTCAGCAAAAAAATATATAGAATTATATAATAGGATATAAATTTATGGTAATAGGTATAACAGGTGGGTTTTGCACAGGCAAATCTGAAGTAACACACGCATTTAAGAAACTCGGCGCAAAGATTATAGATTTAGATAAACTTGCGCACACAACTTTAAGGCCAGGGACAGAGAGCTTTAGAAAAATAATTAAAGAATTCACAGAAGATATCTTAATTAATAGGCGTATAGACCGGCCGCTTCTGGCGCAGAAGGTATTTATGAATAAGAAAAGATTAAATAAATTAAATTCAATAATTCATCCAATTGTAATTAGGCAGATGCTTGGCCTTTTAAAAAGATTCAGTAAGAGATATAAGATTATTGTTGTGGATGTTCCTTTGCTTTTTGAGGCGGGCATGAAAAAATATTTTGATTATATTGTTGTGGTTAAGGCAAATAAAAAGATACAGATGAAACGGGCAATGAAAAAAACAGGACTTTCTAAAATAGATATTTTAAGGAGAATAAATAGTCAATGGCCAATTGCAAAAAAGATTAAGCATGCAAATTTTGTTATCGATAACAATGATTCAATTATGTCTACTCGTAGGCAGACGAAAAATATCTGGGAGGGTTTGAAAACAGGTTGTTCTTTTGAAAAAAAGAAAATAATTGTAAATTTTAAATAGATTGATATAAATTTGTCAAAAATACCAAGGAGGAAGTATGGACAAAGTTGCAAAAGTTGAAAAAGTCGAAATAGTTAAATTAAAAGATATGAAAATTTCAGAACTGACTAAGTTTGCGAGAGGATTGAATGTTAACGGAGTAAGTGGTTTAAGGAAACAGGAACTTATCTTTAGGATACTCCAGGCACAGGCAGAGAAGCAAGGATTGATGTTTGGAGAAGGTACATTGGAGGTCTTGCCGGAAGGGTTTGGTTTTTTAAGGTCATCCAATTATAATTATTTACCTTGCCCAGATGACATTTATATTTCTCCATCGCAAATAAGAAAGTTTGAGCTTCATACCGGAGATACTGTCAGCGGTCAGATCCGGCCGCCGAAGGAAGCAGAAAAATATTTTGCTCTTTTAAAAGTGGAGGCGGTTAACTTTGAAAATCCAGAATTAGCAAAAGAAAAGATCCTCTTTGATAATCTGACTCCTATATATCCTGAGCAGCGTTTTATTTTAGAGAATGATCCCCAGGATCTCTCTACACGCATTATGGATCTTTTAACTCCATTAGGAAAGGGGCAGCGTGGTTTAATTGTGGCGCAACCATACAGCGGCAAGACTGTTTTATTACAGAAGATTGCCAACGCTATAATGAAAAATAATCCCGATGCTACTTTAATTGTTCTCCTTATAGATGAACGCCCGGAAGAAGTTACGGATATGCAGAAGATTGTGAAGGGTGAAGTTATTTCATCTACTTTTGACGAGCTAGCAGAGCGGCATGTGCAGGTTGCTGAGATTGTTTTAGAAAAAGCAAAAAGGCTTGTAGAACATAAGAGAGATGTAATAATATTGCTGGATAGTATGACGCGTTTGGCAAGGGCATATAATACAGTTGCTCCTCATAGTGGTAAGATTTTGACAGGCGGTATAGATGCTAACGCGCTACATAAACCTAAGCGATTTTTTGGTGCTGCCCGCGCCATAGAAGAAGGAGGCAGCCTTACTATTATTGCCACAGCCTTAGTAGATACTGGCAGTAGAATGGACGAGGTAATTTTTGAAGAATTTAAAGGCACAGGCAATATGGAGTTGCAGTTAGATAGAAATCTATTTCAAAGACGTATATATCCTGCTATCGATATGAAACGTTCCAATACCCGTAGAGAGGAACTTTTGATTGAGAATGCAGAATTACAGAAGATATGGTTACTTAGGAAGGTGTTGAATGACTTAAATTCAGCTGAGGCTATGGAGTTGTTAATTGGGAAATTATCAAAAACTAAAGATAATAAAGAGTTTTTGAAGAGCATGAATCAATGATGCACGAATTAGCACAAATAAAAATCGAATTACCACGAATAATTCGTGTGAATTCGTTAAGAAATTCGTGAAGATTAGTGTTCTGAGAAAGGAGTCCAAAGCAATGAAAGAGAAGATTCATCCGAATTATAAGGAATCAACAATAATATGTGCTTGTGGAGAAGTAATACATACGCGCTCAACAAAGCCAAATATGAGGATTGATATTTGTTCTAAGTGTCATCCTTTTTTCACTGGTAAGCAGAGATTTGTTGATTCAGCAGGTAGAGTTGAAAAATTTATGAAGAAGTATGGTAAGAAGGATAAGTGAGGCCTAGACTTATTGAACGAAGTGAAAATAAGTCTACTGGCTGAACTTATCCCCACACCAAAGATTTTTGGTGTGGGGATTAATTCGCACAGTGACTTATGTTCATTATCGTTCCATAAGTCACGTGCTCATTAAAATGTTAGAGAAATTAGAGAAATTAGATAAATTAGAGAAACGCTATATTGAGCTTGAACACGAGCTTGCTGATATCGAGATAATCAACGATAAAGTTCAATATCATAAATTAGCCAAGGAGCTTTCTGATATCTCTCCATTCGTATTTAAATTTAGAGAATTAAAGAATGTCGAGAAGCAGAAGTCTGATCTTAGCAAGATGATTGGTGAGCCTCACGACTCTGACTTTTTAGAATTAGCAAAATCAGAGTTAGTGCAGTTGGAAGGTAAGAAGAAAAAGATAGAAAGCGAAATAGAGAACTTGTTTAAAAAACAGAGCGGAGGCAATAAAGATATAAAGAAAGATGTGATAATTGAAATTCGAGGCGGGACAGGAGGACGGGAAGCAGCCATATTCGCAGGAGATCTTTATAGAATGTATACAAAGTATGCTATAAAGAATAATTGGAAAACAGAGCTATTGTCTTCCAATCCTACTGAATTAGGTGGTTTTAAAGAAGTTATTTTTTCTATTAAAGGAAAGGGTGTTGGAAGATATCTTCAATATGAGAGCGGAACACATCGTGTTCAGCGTGTTCCTCAGACTGAGGCCTCTGGAAGAATACATACCTCTGCAGCTACTATTGCTGTATTGGTTGAGCCTGAAGAAGTTGAATTAACAATTGAGCCAAAAGATTTAGAGATAGATACTTTTCGAGCCTCCGGTTGTGGAGGCCAGCATGTTAATGTTACAGATTCAGCGGTAAGGATTACACATTTATCTACTGGATTAGTTGTTACTTGTCAAGATGAACGCTCACAACTGAAAAATAAGAATAAGGCTATGCGTGTCTTAAGGGCTAGATTACTAGATGAATTAAATAGAAGGAAGGCAAAAGCGCAATCCCAAATACGTAAATCTCAAGTAGGTAGTGGTGATAGGAGTGAAAAAATCCGTACTTATAATTTTCCGGACAGGCGAGTTACAGATCATCGTATTGGTTTTACGGTTCATAATTTAGAGAAGGTCTTAGAGGGTGATTTAGACGAGATAATTGAAGCTTTAATTGAGGCAGATAACAAAAATGAATGAGCTGGAGTTGATTTTAACAGATATTTTCAAGTGTTCCCGCACGAATCTATACTTGAATGCTTCCTCGGTTGTTTTTAAAAAGAGAGAATTTAAGTCTTTTGATAGAATACTTAGAAATAGAGGACGAGGAATTCCCCTGCAATATATTTTAGGATATACAGAATTTATGGGCCTTGGATTGAAAGTAAAGAAGGGCGTTTTAATCCCGAGACCCGAGACAGAGATTTTAGTTGAGACTATAATTGAAAAAACCAAAAACTTAAGACTTTCCGCCAAAGGTGAAAAAACTAAGAACTTAACGATTTTAGATATCGGTACAGGGTCTGGCTGTATCGCAATCGCATTAGCAAAATTTTTAGAAAGGGTAGATATTATCGCTACAGATATTTCAAAAGAAGCTCTTGATTTAGCCAGAGAAAATGCACAGTCACACAATGTAGTTGAAAATATAAATTTTTTGCAGTCGGATTTTTTTATTCATCATTTTTTTAAAACAAAGATTAAGTTTGATATTATAGTTTCAAATCCTCCTTATGTGCCGACATTTGAAATCGGAATATTTGATAACACGACAGCTAAAGAGCCTAAGGTAGCTTTAAATGGTGGAATAGATGGTCTTGATTTTTATAGAAGGCTTAGCAAATATGCCGGTAAATTCTTAAGAAAAGGCGGGTTATTATTTCTGGAATTAGGATATGGGCAAGCTGAAAAAGTTAAAGAGATATTCTCTCAAGGATGGACAATCGAAGGATTTAAAAAGGATTATCAAGGTATAGAACGTGTTTGCATAATTAATTATGGATAAATTAGTTATAGAAGGCGGAAGGCCATTAAAAGGTAGTGTTACGGTCAGCGGTTCTAAGAATGCGCTATTGCCAATTTTAGCAGCTACGCTACTTACTCCGGAAAAGTGTGTTATAAAGAACGCGCCTTTGTTATCAGATACATATACGATGTTAAGAATTCTTCGCCATCTTGGTGTTTCTGCAGAGATAGACGGTTCCACGATACATGTAAAATCAGGAAAATTAAAAAAGTTCAATGCTCCCTATCGTTTTGTAAGTACAATGCGAGCGTCTTTTTGTGTTCTTGGTCCTTTGTTGGCGCGTTTAAAAAAAGCTGAAGTTTCTTTGCCTGGCGGTTGTGTTATCGGGATACGTCCGGTAGATTTACACTTAAAGGGCTTAAAAGCCTTAGGGGCGAATATAGAGATTAAGGAAGGCTACGTTTGTGCGCAAGCGAAAAGGCTTAGTGGCAAGCAGATTTTTTTAGGTGGTTCATTTGGTTCTTCTGTATTAGCGACAGCGAATGTTATGATGGCCGCTACTCTCACACCAGGAACTACAATAATTGAAAATGCTGCCTGTGAGCCAGAAACTGTAGACTTGGCTAATTTTTTAAATAGGATGGGAGCAAAAATTAAAGGTCAAGGCTCGCCAAGGATTGAAATAAAAGGGGTAAAGTATCTGTCTGGGGCTAAATACGAGATTATTCCTGATCGTATAGAAGCGATTACTTTTGCTATCGCCGCAGCTCTATCAAAAGGCGAAGTTACAATTAAGAATGTTAGGGTTGAGCATTTAAGTGCAGTTATAGAAAAATTAGTGGAAGCAGGCGTAAAAGTAAAGAAAGGAAAAAACTTTATTTTTGTTAAACGCACAGGCTCTCTTAGGCCAGTGGATATCACAACACTTCCGTATCCTGGATTTCCTACTGATGTACAGGCCCAGTTTATGGCGTTAATGAGCGTGGCTTCAGGTATTAGCGTAATAACTGAAAAGATTTATCCAGACAGATTTATGCATATCTCAGAGCTTAATCGGATGGGTGCTCAGATTTTCCGCCAGGGCCCTTATTCTATTGTGCATGGCGTAAAGAATTTGAAGGGTGCGCAGGTTATGGCTTCAGATTTACGCGCTTCCGCAGCGTTAGTTTTAGCGGGATTGATAGCAAAGGACAAGACAGAAGTTTTTAGAATTTATCATTTGGATAGAGGGTATGAGAATTTAGACAAGAAATTAACTCAACTCGGTGCGAGAATTTATAGAGGAAAACAATAGAGATGATTTTAATTTTAGATAATTACGATTCTTTCACATATAACCTAGTGCAGTATTTAGGGCAATTGCATAGGAATTTAAAAGTTTTTAGAAACGATAAAATATCTATTGGAAAGATTAAGCAATTAAATCCGGATAAAATCATCATATCGCCTGGGCCGGGTAGGCCGGAGAATGCAGGAATTTCTTGTGAGTTAATAGATAGCCTAAAAGGCAAAATTCCTATTTTGGGTGTCTGTCTTGGTCATCAAGCGATAGGATATGCTTTTGGAGCGAAAATAATACAGGCAAAAAAAATTATGCATGGTAAAACTTCTATGATTTATCATAATAAGAAGACTATTTTTAGAAATATTCAGTCGCCATTTGAAGCCACGAGGTATCACTCTTTAGTTGTTGATAAAAGGACTCTACCGGCTAATTTAGAGATTATAGCTTGGACAAAAGATAGAGAGATAATGGGATTAAAGCATAAAGAATATCCTATTTGGGGTGTACAATTTCATCCAGAATCAATATTAACAAAAGTGGGTTTGCGTTTATTAAAAAATTTCTTAAAGAGGGGGCTTTAAGATGATAAAAGATACAATAATAAAATTGGCTCAAAAGCAAGATTTAACAAAAAAGGAAATGCATCTTTCTAT
>JABMQK010000205.1 GCA_013203265.1 bacterium
GAGTATTGACTGAACTCTCCTCTTTCAAATATAATTCTTACTATCGGCCTCGACATAATAATCAGGCCTATGCTCGCAGGAATCATAACAAATAAAATATTCGTCAGGCTGAATTCCACTGTTTCTGCAAATTTGTTCATTTCTTTTTTTGCCGCCAACTCCGATAAAGTAGGAAGCGTTGCGTTGGAGATAGAGTGTCCGAAGACCCCTAGGGGGAATTGAATTAACCTAGAGGAATAATAAATCGCGGCGATAGCTCCTTGGCCGACAAGAAAACTAAAAGACGCAAAGATTGTATCGACCAAAATATTCAATTGATAAATAGCTGTACCTAACATGCGCGGCGCTAGGAGGCGAAAGATTAATTTTACGCCAGGGTGGGCAAAGATATTCTTTTGAAATTCAAAAGGCCTCAACTTAAAACCGCATTTAAACATCGCCGGCAGCTGAATGGCAATCTGTAAAAATCCGGCGATAATAACTCCCACTACCAACTTCCATATTCCGGCTACGGAATTATCGGCTAAGATAATGCTTGTAATTAACACTATGTTAAACACACAGGGGAAAAATGATGGAGCAAAAAAAGACTTAAATGTATGTAATACGCCCATAATAAAAGCGGCGGTAGAAATCAAAATCAAATATCCAAAAAGAGGCCTATTTACTACAATAGTAAAATTTAACTTATCGGGATTCTGAATAAAACCCGGAGCGACTAGGCGAACCAAAATGGGCGAGAATATCATACCTATTAAGGCGATAAAACTAACTGCTATAATAAAAGCAATAAATACAGTATTAACTAATCTCCAGAATTCTCGGCGTTCTCCTGTAGATAGATAATTTGAAAAGACAGGGACTAATGCGGCGTTACTCGCCCCTTCCCCAGCCAGATCTCTAAACATATTAGGTATCTTGAAAGCGACAAAAAATGCCTGAGCAAACCAACCCGTACCAAAGGTTGTAGCCATCAATATGTCTCTTAAGAAACCAAGTATGCGCGATAAAAATGTCCCGCTACTAATAATGCTAGCTGATTTGACTATTGATTTTCTTGACATAATTAATCAAAGTAAATAATTGACAATTCTCTCCTTCTGTGATATAAAACTTTACCTGCTATAGAAAGGAACTATAATCATGCCACAGAGAAAATGTGCTGCAAAAAGTTTACGTGCCGATAAAAAAAGACGGCTAAGGAACACTAGAGTCAAAAGAGATCTTAAAGAATCTCTTAAAAAACTTCAAAGTTTATTAGCCGCCAAAAATGTTGAGGAATCAAAAAAAGCCCTAAAAGAAGTGAGCTCTAAGTTAGATAAAGCCGTATCCAAAGGTATTCTAAATAAAAAAACGGTTAATCGTAAAAAATCTCGTTTAACCATTAGGCTAAATCAGATAAGCGGATAACAACTAATTCCAAAGCAAGCTCTTCCTTTAGTTTTCCTCTCTTAATTTTAATATCTGTATCCAAAAGCAACTTTAGGCCTTGTCTAAATTTATCAAGGCTTAATCTGCCTTTCATATTATCCCACTGCCAAAATAGAGCACCTAAAATACTCTGCGGTTTTTCCCGGTTGCTTAGCAGTATATTCAAAACCCTCAATGCATATGTGGTCTTACGGCTAACTATGGCCTGAGTTAAATCAAAAACATTTAATTTCTTTTCTCTTTTAAAATTGAATTTCTTGACAAAAGGCTCAAGCACTCTAATAAATGGATCACCTGCCTCGAGCCTGCTAGAATCAAGCAACAACAAAACAGATCTTGAGGGATTTTTTAAATATTTTACTAATATATCCCTGCTATCTTTCTTTAATGACTCTATTCTTTTTATAAGGATAACTCTTTTTTTTGAAGGGCTTGAGGGCAGATAACTTAAAATCTCATCGAACTTGGGAGGGGTTAATTGTTTATCATCCGAATATATAATTTCAAAATCAATATCCTTAAAGTCTTTATCGAGGTAACGCTCCTTTATTGAATCGATTTTATCCTTTTTTACTAACTCGTCCTCTCCGAGAAATAAACAGGCATAACTCTCTACCATTGCTCAACAAAGGCCTCCACTATCCTGCGCGCTAAATCATCAATGGCATCGTCTAAAGCGCTCTTCTCAGATTTGATGACCTGAGAAGAAGGACCAGTTTCAAAATAGCTTGTATCTCCGGAAAGACTATCCTTCTGCCAAATTTTTTTTCCGCTCTCTCCATCATAAAAGATAATATTAACTGTCAGTGTTATACGATACTCCTCTACATCCTCATTGTTATCCGCATATATTAAAGCATCTCTGCTGTAGGAGATAAGTTCACCTCTAAGAATAGTATCCGCATCTTCCTCTTTAAGCACCCTTAGGCTTCCATCAAAAATAAATCTACTCACCACCTTTTGAGTAATTGTCGATTCTAGAAGAGGATAGTATGACATATATCTTGAGTAAGCCGCCCTTTCAGTTGCTATATTTATACTGTTTTTAAAAGGTGCCACATAAATACTCTTATGGGCTCCCACGTAGGCTCTGGTGGTATAACCACAACCACAAAAACATACAAAATATAAGATACAAGATATAAAGAAAAAATGTTTTAATTTATTCATAATTTTCTCTCCTCCACTAAAACCCGGATTCTCTCCTGAGACTGCTTGGCCCAAGTGCTTTTTGGATATTTCCTGATAACATCATCATA
>JABMQK010000206.1 GCA_013203265.1 bacterium
CCTCCCAACGCCTAAAAAATAAATTCTGGGCTGCTCTACAATTGTAATTCAATGCACAATTTGCAAGATGTTGGAATAACCTATTGCTGCGATGGTGCTTTAAGGAAAAACTAACATTGCTCTTTAATAATTTAGTATTGCTGTAATAGTAAGGTCTCTGACGAGAGAGTGGGTCGATTTTTATTGCTGAAACCCAATATTTACCTCTTAACCAACCTACAGCGGTATAAGACCATAAAGGCAAAGTTACTTTTTTATCTATCTGTCTTGCAGCAGGTAATAGCAACCTAGTATATCCTGGAATAAGGAATGCAGAGACAGGAAAAACTTTCTCTCCTTCATATTTACTCACAAGTGACTGACAACCACTTTCTGTATCATAACCTACGGGGATGCGTCCTGGCATATAAAAAAGCGTGCTTGCGCGAGGCATCGCAATCATTTCTTCTTTTTGGGGTAGACGTAATAAATTATTACAAGACCCCAACATCTTTAGGCTCGGATGCACATATATTCTGCCTTTACTGTCAGACATAACTAAATTAGGAAGAACCCGATTCATTTATTCTCTTTTATAATATTTCTTAACCCTAATAATTCTCTATCAGATATCTTACGCCAATGCCCTAGTTCTAAATTTCCTAAACATAAATTTCCTAAAGATACTCTTTTAAGATCTGCTACTTGATATTTAAATAAAGCGAACATCCTTTTAACCTGGCGCTTACGGCCTTCGTGAATTATAATCTTTACTCTTCTATTACCCAACTTTACAATCTTGCAAGGAGAAGTTATTTTATTATCAAGATTAACGCCATTTTGAAGTTGATTTTTATGATTTTGGGCTAATACCTTATTTAATTCTGCAACATAAACCTTATCTATGATAAAACTAGGGTGTGTCAATTTATAAGATAAATCTCCGTCATTAGTCAATATCAATAATCCTGTCGCATCCTTATCTAACCGGCCTACCGGAAATAAATGTCTATATTTAGTTGGTAATAGATCCATAACGGTCTTTTCAGCAAAACGATCTTTCTTTGTAGTCGTTACACCCGTAGGTTTATTTAATAAAATATAAACCTTTTCTTTTAAAGATATCTCTTTATTGTCTAAAGTGACAACGTCTTTGGTTGGATCTATTTGGTAGGATGGCTCTACAACGACAAGGCCATTTACCTTAACCTTCCCAGATTTTATTAATTCCAGTGCTTTTCTGCGGGAACAAAATCCTGAATGCGATAAAAATACTTGGAATCTCATAATGGCAATAGCTAACTTTTGAAGAGATCAAAAACGTATTATTGATGAGCCTTAAAATATTCGTTATTTATAATTTGATAGGCATGCTTTGTCAATTGTTTACGCCCAAATGAAGAATGCTCAAATTTATTTGTATCTATTACCGGAAGAATATTGACGACTACTTCGATATTTCTCTGCCTTAACAACTGCCAAATATGTCCTCTAAAAGGCATCCGATCGTACCAATATATCTTATCCTTGTTTAATTCCACAATAGGTTCATTATTAATCTTTGTATAATGAATTGTAACGGGTAGAATAAAAGATTTGGAAGCTAAAGGGGCTTGGAAAAATACTGAATGAAAATCTCTTATTTTTTCTCCGTTGGTCGATGTACCCTCGGGAAACAAAAGGACATTTACTTTATTTTTAAGTTTATTAGTAATTTCCTCAACGTATTCTGGCGACTTATTTTTCCTCTTACGATCAATGAAGATTGTACCGGACATTGAAGTCATCCAACCTATTAAAAACCAGCTTTTTACCTCTTTCTTTGACAAAAAGATTACAGGAAATATACTTCCTAGAACTACACCATCGAAATAGGTTAAGTGATTACTTATAATAAGGTTACCTGTTGTCTTGGGAATATTAAATTTACCTTGAATAATTATTCTTGCTCCGGAAATAACCCTTAAAGACCTAACGAAAATTCTATTTAAATAAGAAAGAAGTCTCCAATAATAATTTGGATAAAATATTCCCACAAAAATACGCAATACAAATGTGGCAATTAAAAAAATAAACAAACTTAATAAACAAAGAATTAGCCTAAAAATACGCAAAATCATCATTTATTTTGTATTATCTCCTAAGAAATGACGCCTATAAGCACTGACCATCTTATCAGTGGGTAATAACATAAATAAAACAACTGTGCCGAGTTCAAGATAAATAGCAGGATAACCACAGACTAAGGCTCCAATGTGTAAATAGCCTTTAATCAATGGAGAGAGTTTGCGAAATGCCATTCTGGGATTAGTAATTTCAAGGCCCTCATCTAAATCTCTAAAAGTATTCTGGGGTAAGGGATAAACCCGAAATTTATCCTGAGCATAATATTTATTTTTTAATAAATTAAAAGCCTCGCTTACTTCTTTGGAATTTGTTAAACCTAACCTTGGGCATCCAAATATATATTTAATATTATGCTTCTTTACCTGCCAAGCTATAGCATTCCATAATAAATTTACGACTGAGCTGTTGCGATAATCTGGGTGGATACAAGAACGACCTAACTCAAGTGACTGTTCATCAATCTTTTTTATATTGCTTATATCAAAGATTCTCTCGGAGTGGAATCCGATCTGTTTGGCATCCAAACTAAATAACAACCTATATGTACCCACTGTCAGATTTCTATTTTTATCTATGACAATTAAGTGCTTACTTATCTTATCAAATTTGTCGATATCTAAATTTTTGTTTTGACCTAAATTTGACTTATCTTGGGACTCAAGATAAAAAACCTCAAATCTTAACCTCTGTGCTGCTTCGATTTCATCTTGAGTTTGTGCAATCTTTACTTCAAAATCAAACATTCATATCTCCTAAAAATAAAAAATCCCAAGCGCGCTCCTTACTAGAAAAATACTTAGGACTCCAGAAATATAATCTTCTATGTTTCGATTGTGAATAAATTCCTATTATTATTCAGCTGAATCTAGGCCAGACCAAAATTCTTCCCAAGGGAATTTTAAACCAGGGCACTCGGTAGCAGCATTAGGTACCTGCCCGTGCCCCATTATGTTTTGTTTAGGAATATTGTAGTATTCTCTTAACATATTTATCAAATATACCAATGACTCCATTTGTTTACCAGAGACATCTCCTCTGCTATAATTACCTACAAGGCAAATTCCTATTCCCTTTTTATTCATCCCTGATGCCTTACAATGGGCTCCATTCTGTTGTTTAATCCACCTGGGAGAA
>JABMQK010000207.1 GCA_013203265.1 bacterium
CGACTAGCAATATTACTGCAATTACAAAAATACCCCTCTTCATCCCTTGCTCCTTTCTTTAACGAAACTGTGATTTTACGGAGTAATAATGACTTAAATCAGACATACTCTGTTTCTTGTCCCGCATCTTGCGGGACGACACAATGTCTTCTGTTAACCTTATATCACACTTAAAGTTGTAAATCAAGAAAAATTCTTCTCGACGACAATTATGCATTACTTAATTTTGCTATCTATGTATTAAATAACGATAAATACAAGCAATCCTCTGTTTCGCACTCTACAATTTAAACAATAATACGTACTTCGTAGAACCCTAGAGTTCTACGAAGCCAAGCGCGAAAGCTGCTTGGCGAAGTAGAATAGCCCCAACCGGATTTGAACCGGTGTCTTATGGCTGAGAACCACATGTCCTAAACCAGGCTAGACGATGGGGCCATTCAATAAATTGCTTTTGGTGATTTTAACAAATTTCTCTCCTCTAAGCAAGGAATTTATTGACAGTAGATTAAATTTAAGTTATTCTTAAGTTTAATAAGCCTCGTTAAAGACAAACGGTAGTTATAACTAATTACTTAACAATAATCTCTATAATATATGGCTCTAACCACATTCATCGGTATCGGATTTAGCACAGAAAAAAATCCTCTTGAGGCGGCAAAAATAGCCTCTTTTCAGGCCAAAAAACAGATTCGTCAGAAAAAACCGAATTTAGTTATTGTCTTTACCTCAATCCATTTCCAGGGGAAAAATTTACTTGAAGGCATATCCTATGTGTTTGGCGGCAATGTAAATATTATCGGCTGCACGGGCTCGGGAATAATTACCGAGTCAGGGCTGCATAAATACGGTATCGCGATAATGGCTATCTATTCTACGAAAATAAAGTTCGGTATTAGTTTAATAAAAGAAGTTAATAAAGATAATCCTCGGGAGTCAGGAGAGAAATTTGCGCATTCCGCACTAAAGAATTTAGGTGCGAAATCAAGAGGAATAGGTTTAATTCTTTCGGATGGGCTAATAGAAAAGGGATCAGAGTTACTCTTGGGCATAAAAAATGTTTTGGGAAGAAGTTTTCCTATTATTGGAGGTTCTGCCGCGGATAATCTACGCTTTTTTAAAACCTATCAATATTTTAACAGAGAAACCTTGAATAATGCGCTTGTCGGTACTATACTTTCAGGAGAGGGCGCTTTTGGTTACGGACTAAAACACGGATGGCAACCTTTAGGAAGATTTCATACAGTAACACAATCCTATGGAAACATAATAAAAAGCATTGAAGACAAACCCGCTATTGAAATTTATAAGGATTATTTTAAAAAGAGTTTAGAAGAGATAAAATCTCTAATTATACAAATAAGCATCTTGTATCCCTTGGGGATCTACTTGTCAGATGAAGAAGAATATTTGCTGCGAAATATTATACGGATAGATAGTGACGGAGGAATAGTTTGTCAAGGGGATATTCCTGAAGGCAGCCAGATAAGAATAATGATGGGGACAAAAGAATCTGCTCTGCAAGCTACAAAACAAGCGAGTTGGGAAGCAAAGAATGCGCTAAGGGATGCCCCTCTTATAGGAGCGATAGTCTTTGAATCGGTATCCCGCATTAAACTGCTCGGTCACAGAATAAACGAAGAAGTAGCTATAATTAAAAATATTTTAGGCAACAACGTCCCTTTTATCGGAGTGTGTACTTATGGCGAACAGGCGCCTTTAAAATCTCTTGAATATCGCGGTGAATCACATTTCCATAATGAGGCCATCGCTATTTTAACAATAGGAGAACGTCGTGTCGTGGTTAATTAATCTATTTCAGGATAGTACCCTGCTTGAGACTGTTTTATACATCGTGGGTCCGTCGGCCATTATCGCTGTGATTATTCTAAATGTATTCTTGGTCCTAAAAGACGACCAAATCAAGAAACTACAAAACTCTTTAAAGAATTTACAAAAGACTTACAGCGACTTAGATAATCAGGCTAAACTTATCATAAAAACAGATTTGGAATTACAAAAAACTCAAAGCGAGCTTGATAAAAAAATAGCCGGTCTCTACACCTTACAAAAAATATCGCGTGTGTTAAGTACTACTTTGGATGAAAATGAAATATTTGAAAAAATTTCAGAAGAGTATCTTACAGAGCTCGGGTTTGATAAAGCGATTTCTTTCCTCATAGACCCGACACAATTCTCATCCCTACAAGATAACCTGAATGTAAAATTAAAATTCGGTTACAACGAAAATGAAATTGAAAAAATATTTGACAGCAAATTAACACAAGAAATCCTCTACCCCGTCATAAAGCAGGCACAGACTATCTCAAGCCTAGATCCGAAAATAGACCATAAAGTATTGTCTTCGTTTGCAAAAATTTGCGAAATAAACTCGTTTGTCTGCGCCCCTATCTCTATGAAAGAAGGGATAATCGGTATTCTTTTTGTCGGCAGCGAATCTATCTATTCTCCCATAACACTGGGAGACAAAGACACCGTATCCATACTGGCTACTCAAATAGGTCAATCTCTGGAAAATGCGAAATTGTTCGAGGAGACATGGCGTTCACATCAAGAATTAGAGAATAAAGTAAAAGAGCGCACAAAAGAATTAACCAAGGCTTTGGAAG
>JABMQK010000021.1 GCA_013203265.1 bacterium
ATAAAACGAAAAACGTAAAATCACAAAGCAAAAGTCAAAAGTTTTGAATTTTAAATTTTGGTTTTGCCTTTTTACTTTTAAGTTTTGAGTTGAATTGATTTATGATCGCAGAATTTTTCGAATTCAAAAAACATAATACCACTTTAGGTCGAGAAGTTATCGCTGGGATTACAACTTTTGTGACTATGGCCTATATTATTGTCGTAAATCCCAAGATACTTGAAGCTGCAGGTATACCTTTTGGCCCGTCAATGGTGGCTACAATTCTCTCTGCGTTCTTTGGAACTATGTTAATGGGTATTTATGCTAAGCGGCCATTTGCTATCGCCCCTTATATGGGCGAGAACGCATTTATCGCTTTTACTGTAGTGGGTGTGTTGGGATACAGTTGGCAGACGGCAATAGGCGCGATATTTATCGGAGGCGTATTATTTACCCTGCTTACGATATTTCGTCTTAGGAGTTGGTTGAGCACTGCGATACCGCAAAGTTTAAAATATAGTTTTGCCGTAGGTGTAGGATTATTTGTAGCTTTTATTGGTTTAAACGAATCAGGAATAGTATCGATTGGCGTGGCTGACGCACCTTTAAGAATTGGTAATATAAGAGAGCCTTCTGTTATGTTGGCGATTATCGGCTTTCTTTTAATAGCCACACTTCTGGTAAAGAAGGTTAAAGGGGCGATACTTTTAGGCATGCTTACAATAACGGGGCTGACGATTTTAGCGGGTGTGCATACACTGCCCGATAAACTGATAAGTATGCCGCCCTCAATTGCGCCCATATTTTTAAAGATGGATATTTTAGGTGCTTTGAAATGGGGTTTCTTCTCGGTAATCCTTACAGTATTTGTTATGGATTTTGTGGATACAATGGGGACTTTAATAGGGGTTTCTTCTCGGGCAGGATTTTTAGATAAAGACGGCAATCTTCCAGAAGTTGAAAAGCCAATGCTTTGTGATGCTTTAGCTACAATAGTTGGAGCTGTATGTGGAACGACTACAGCTGGAACATACATTGAATCAGCAGCGGGAATAGAGGAAGGTGGAAGAACGGGGATGACTTCTGTTGTGACGGCAATTCTGTTTTTGTTGGCTTTATTTTTTGCGCCACTGTTTTCAAGTGTGCCAGCTGTGGCATATGGACCTGCTTTAATTGTAGTCGGACTTTTGATGCTTGAACCAATTACAAAGATTAATTTCAAGGATTACACCGAGCTTATTCCTTCGTTTTGCACAATTGTCCTTATGAGTTTCACATATAATTTAGGCATAGGTATAACTGCGGGTTTTGTTCTATACCCTTTCTTTAAAGTCGTCTCCGGTAGAATAAAGGAAGTCCATCCAGGTGGTTGGATTTTAGGAGCCCTTTCGTTATTATTCTATATATTCTATCCCTATCACTAATGAGGCCACAATTTATGGTGTATGAAGGACGATATAAATTGTTCGTATTGTTTCCTATGGCGGGCCGAATTAATCACCACACCAAAGGATTTTGGTGTGGTGATAGGTCTTGAAGGATTAAGTAACCCCCACACCAATTGGTTATTTATGATTGTAATTTTCCCAATTTGATGTGGGGGTTCAATTCGCGTAGCGACTTACGTTCATTTCATTCCGTAAGTCACACGCTCATTGAATGAAAGTGATATCATTAATTTCTGGAGGCCTAGATAGCAGCCTCGCCACAAAGATAATTTTAGATCAAGGCATCGAAGTAGTTGGTCTAAATTGTGTTAATCCTTTTTCTGTCTGCGGCCACAACAGTAATTGTAATTGTGTGGTTAAAAGGATTTGTAAAAAGCTGGGTATTGAATTGAGAGTTATTAATTTGTCAGAAGAGTTCTTAGAGATATTAAAAAATCCTTCATACGGGTATGGAAGCAATATGAATCCTTGTATTGATTGCAGGATTATGATACTTAAGAAGGCAAAAGGGCTAATGCAGGAAATAGGAGCTAATTTTATTGTTACGGGCGAGGTCGTAGGCCAAAGGCCGATGTCACAAAAGAGGCCAACGCTTAGGTTGATAGAGAAAAAAGCCGGTGTCGAAGATATTTTAGTAAGGCCTTTATCCGCAAAATTATTAGAGCCTGGTAAACCTGAGCGGTTAGGTTGGGTTAATAGGGATAAATTATTTGCAATTTCTGGCAGGTCAAGGAAGGAGCAGATAAATTTAGCAAAGCAGTTTAATATTGATGATTATTTAACGCCTGCTGGAGGCTGTCTTGTGACTAATGAAGGTTATACAAGAAAAGTAAAAGACCTTATAAAACATAATAAACTTTCTTTAGAAAATATAGCTTTGCTTAAAGCTGGTAGGCACTTTAGAATTAATCCTAAGTCTAAGTTAATTGTAGGAAGGGATGAAAAAGAAAACCAAAAATTATTAGATATGGCCAGAGAAGGTGACTTTATTTTTGAACCGATTGAAGAAATAAGAGGGCCTGTGGCGCTTGGCAGGGGAGAGTTTTTAGATGAGCAAATAGATTTATCTTGTAGGATTATAGGACGTTATTGTGACGATAACGATAGAGAGTTACGTATTAGAGTAAGAAAATATCCTTCTAATAAAGAGAGAATTATTTCTTGCACAGCATTTAAAGACGACGATTTGTCCTTTCTTAGAGTTTAATCTTGGCATTTCCTTCCGTATCCTACCCGTGAACCAGTCCGCGAACCACTCACTTCGTTCGGGTTCGGGACGATTCAGCCCAGTACCAGAACAAA
>JABMQK010000208.1 GCA_013203265.1 bacterium
CCCTTCTCAACTATTGTACCGCGCTTTGTGGCATCAAAAGCGGTAGCATCATCTTTAAAGTATTGGATTAAAAGATGGGGCCTTTTTGTCGTGTAAAGAATTTTTGCTTTGCCTTCGTATATCTTCTCGAGTTTCTTCATTGTGTCTTTCCTTTTTTAGTGACAACACAAGTTATAGAGCCTAACGGGCGAGATAACTTGTTCGTTGGAACTAACCCCCCACCACTTTTCCTTTTAGCTGCCCTAAATACAAAAGTGGTGGGGGGTCAAATTCGGACTGGCAATTTACGTTCACTGCCACTTCCGTAAAATGCGTCCTCATTTGATCAAATTATTCCGACTTCCTTATAGATCCTTTCGATGAATCTTGTGTAATATTTGATATCAAAACAAGACTCAATTACATTATTAGAAAGATGCTTGCGAATTTTTGAATCATGCAGCAGCACTTCCTTAAATTCTCTCTTGGTCTGCCAAACAATCATAGCGCAACGCTGAACCATATTGTATGCCTCAGGACGCGATACACCTTTATCCATAAGCTCAAGCAGTATTTTTTGAGAAAATATCAAACCGTTGGTCTTAGCTAAATTCTTAATCATATTCTGAGGATAAACTACCATATTGCTTAGAATGTGATTCGTCTGCTGTAGAATGTAATATAAGGTCATAGTTGAATCTGGTAGAATTATCCGCTCGACAGAAGAATGACTAATATCGCGTTCATGCCAAAGATTAATATTATCTAAAGATATTTGTGCGTTTGCCTTTAATAGACGAGCTAAACCAGTTACTCTTTCGCAAGTAATGGGATTTTTCTTGTGCGGCATAGCTGAAGAACCTTTTTGACCTTTAGAAAAAGACTCCTCCGCCTCTAAAACTTCTGTCTTTTGTAGATGGCGAATCTCTGTAACGATTTTATCTAAAGTTGAGCCTACTAAAGCGAATGTGTACATATATTGTGCATGACGGTCGCGCGGAATAACTTGAGTAGAAGACGAAGAAGGAATAAGTTTTAATTTATCACAAACATACTTTTCCACCCGAGGCTCCATATGGGCATATGTACCTACGGCCCCGGATAATTTACCTACCCTGATAATCTCCCGAGCTTCCTCAAGGCGTTTTAAATTACGCTTGGTCTCATCATACCAAAGCGCGAACTTTAAACCAAAAGTAATCGGCTCTGCGTGGATACCGTGAGTACGGCCAACACAAATTGTCTTTTTGTATTTCTTTGCCTTCTTAAGTAAAATTTCTAATAAGGATTTAACCTCTTCTATTATGAGATCTATAGCTTCAACTAATTGTATGGCTAAAGATGTATCTAAAATATCATTGGAAGTTAAACCCATATGAAAATAACGGGCATCTTTACCTAACGACTCAGACACATTATTAATAAAAGCGACTATATCGTGTTTAGTCTTCCTTTCTAATTCTTCTATGCGCTCTATATCAAATTTAGCCTTCTTTTTAATATTTAGGTATGATTTTTTAGGGATTTTGCTCGATTTAGATAGCGCCTCAATTGTAAGTATTTCAATCTGGAGCATCTTTTCAAATTTATTCTCCTGGCTCCAGATTTTTTCCATTTTGGGCAGAGCATATCTTTGAATCATATTTTACCTTCCTTTAATGACAACACAAGTTATGGAGCCTAACGGGCGAGATAACTTGTTCGTTGGCATTAACCCCCGCCCTTTTGGCGAAATTAATAAAGCTTAAATCATCCCCGCCAAGAGGGCGGGGTCAAATTCGACCAACAACTTACGTTTCAGCCGAAGGCTGATCCGTCCTTCGGCGGACACTTTGTTCTGTAAGCTTGGGTCTCATTTGAGAATCTACAATATAGCAAAAATACATTATTTCGTCAACCACTTTTACTATCCTATTTATCCTTAAAATGCTCTAAGTTTACTTGTTTCTATAACTTTTTGCTCTGTATAAATTTAGACTAGAATTGATATTGCCCATATACTTTACATTTTAACCCTGCCGAAGGCAACTTTGTCCCGGCC
>JABMQK010000209.1 GCA_013203265.1 bacterium
TAAAGATACGTCAGCCTTTGGCTGAAATTCCGACCGCCCTTTGTCTCAAAGGGCGGGACCAGATAGGCATTACTTAATTCCGATACGACCCAGCCCTTTTGAAAAAAGGGCTGTCCGAAAGGAAGGTAGTGCACGAGAGTGAGTGCCTATCTGGTTAAAAAATTTATTATCAATTAGATTTTCTTTAAGTCCAACTTTGATAACCCAAAGTCATATTAGAGAAAAGCTTAAATAGAGATTAGTAGAAAGTTTTTATTTTTATGCGAGTCAATAGTGGATTATTTAAATCGAGAATAATAAATTACCCTAAGCACATTCGTCCTACGGCAGATAAGGTGAGAAAGGGGTTGTTTGATGTTTTGAGGGCCAAGATAGTTGATTCGCATTTTTTAGAGTTGTTTGCAGGTAGTGGAGCTGTAGGAATTGAGGCTTTATCCAATGGTGTCAATGAAGTATTTTTTGTAGAGAAAGATAGGCAATGTTGTAAGATTATAGAGAAAAACCTATCACAGTTAGGCTTAGTGCCTAAAGAGGACGATACATATAAGAATATATTTATTTTAGCAATGGATGCTTTCAGGATAATTGATATTTTTTCTAGAAAAAATAGGAAGTTTGACATTATTTTCTTGGATCCGCCGTACTATAAGGATCTTGCAAAAAAAACCTTGCAAAAGTTAGCAGCCTGTGATATATTATCGCCTCACGCTTTGATTGTTGTAGAACATAGTAGAAGAGATTGTCTCGATGAGAGCATTTTTAACTTAACTTCTTTTAAACAAAAGAGATACGGAGATACAGTATTATCATTTTACAAGAAGATGTAATGTAGGGGGCGCATTGCAATACTCCCTTGCATATTCGATTAACAAAAAGAGAAAAAAATGTGCCAAAAAGCCATATATCCAGGTAGTTTTGATCCCATAACTTATGGCCATATCGATATAATAAAACGGGCATTAAAGATTTTTGATGAGGTAATTGTGGCCGTAGCAAATAATTCTAGCAAAAGACCACTCTTGTCTACATCAGAAAGAGTAAAAATGGTTAAACAAGCTACAAAGGGTTTTGATCGTATAGTGGTTGAGAGTTTTGATGGATTGGTTGTTGAATATGCGCACAAGAAAAGGATAGGGGTTATCGTAAGGGGATTGCGAATGATCTCTGATTTTGAATACGAATTTCAGATGGCGCTTACAAATAGAAAGTTAGCCCCCGATGTAGAAACCATATATCTTATGCCTTCAGAGTCATATAGTTATATTTCATCTAAGTTGTTAAAAGAAGCCGCTTTTTTAGGTGCGGATATATCTAATTTTGTTCCGAAATCTATAGAAAAGAAATTAAAGGCGAAATTCAAAAAGAAGTAGATGTTATATTTTTTATGAAGATAGATATAATGAGGCTAAAAGAAAACATAGTTGATAATTTTCAGGAATCGTATGATCCTAGAGACCTCGATTTAGACACCAGTGAAGTAAAATACCAAGACAGTATTAATATTTCTACAGAAGTAAGAAAAGAGATGCGAGTCCTTTTTGCCAAAACACATTTTAGCGCTACAGTTGAATTGATTTGTTCTCGTTGTCTTAAACAATATAGAAATGTGATAGATAGAGATTTTGATATTAAATATCCTTTGGATAAATCAGAACAATTTGTCGATATTACACAAGACATAAGGCAAGAGATTATTTTAGGTTATCCTGTAAAATTCTTGTGCAAGCCTGATTGTCGTGGACTTTGCCCTAGATGTGGCAAAGATTTAAACAAAGGGGTTTGTGATTGTCAAATGAAGTCCAAACTTAGCGAATAGGGTGAAGCTAAGTTTGATGTCTGAATTTGACCCCCACACCAATTTTTGTTTAGAATAGAGTGGGATCTGTAAAAATATTCTATAAATTACGTATGAATCACCATAAACCAAAACAATTTGTAGAATTGGTGTGGGGGTTCAATTCCGACTAACAACTTATGTTTGTCCGCCACAAAATATTGTCGGACTCCATAAGTTGTGTCGTCATTGAAGGAGAGTAACTAATGGCTTTACCTAAACGTAGACATTCGGTAGCAAGAGGAAGAAAGCGTCGCACGCATTGGAAGATAAATTTGCGCCAGACTATTATTTGTCCTCAATGCAAACAAGAAAAGCTGCCGCATCACATCTGTCCATCCTGTGGTTATTATAAAGGCAAAGAGGTTTTAAAGATTGAGACTGTTGCGGAGAGAAAGAAAAGAAAAGAGAAAAAAAGAGACAAAAGAAAGAAATAACTTTTTATTTTCGTAAAAGCTTTTGATACATTCGGCGGCGCCAAACCTTACCATTTATGGTGGGGACAAAAGCGCCGCCTCAGTATTCCTTCGACATGCTCAGGATGCTTCGAAGGATGCTGAGCGAAGCCGAAGCACAACCCTGAGCCCGTTCGACTTTGCTCAGGGCTCAGTCCTGAGCTTAGTCGAAGGACTGAGCAAACTCTGGTTTAGCTCGGGGTGCGTCGAAAGGGTTGATTTTGTATTAATGGTTTTGATTATTTAAGAATTCAAAGAGGATATAAAAAAGAATTGTAAGTTAACGGAGAAGAAGATGAAGATAGCTGTTGATGCTATGGGCGGTGATCATGCTCCAAAGGTTGTAGTTCAAGGAGCGGTAGAGGCTGTGAAGAACTATGATTTAGATATTTTGCTTGTTGGGAATTCCAAGCTAATAGAAAAAGAAATTCGTAAAATTAGAAATTGTCCCAAAGACAGGATTAAAATTGTCCATACCGACGAAGTTATCGAAATGGATGATTTACCAACAGCGAGTGTGCGAAGGAAGAAAAACTCTTCGATTTCCTTAGGAATAAATTTACTAAAGTCAAAAGAAGCTGATGCATTTGTTAGTGCAGGCAATACTGGTGCGGTTGTTTGTGCAGGGACGTTATATTTAGGTTTGCTGCCTGGGATTGAGCGTCCGGGAATTGCTATATTGTTCCCTACACTAAAGGGTATTTCATTAGTCGTTGATGTAGGGGCGAATATCGACCCTAAACCACTGCATCTTTTACAATATGCAATAATGGCAGATGCATATTATAGGCATGTGTTGGGACATAAAGATAAACCAAGCCTTGGTCTATTAAATGTTGGCGAAGAGGTTACAAAGGGAACTGAATTTGTAAAAGAAACACATAGATTGCTTAGTCAGAGTTCACTAAATTTTGTTGGCAATGTTGAGGGGAAAGAAATATTTTCTGGAAATTGCCATATAATCGTTTGTGATGGATATGTGGGTAATGTAGCCCTTAAAGTTACAGAAAGTGTAGCAGAGATGCTCACTGAATTTCTACGAAGAGCGATACTAAGAGGTTTCTGGGGTAAGTTAGGGACATTGTTTTTAATTGGGAATTTAAGACGTTTCAAAAAAGATATAGATTATTCTGAATATGGAGGAGCGCCACTTTTAGGTGTTAATGGAGTAGTTATTATTGCCCACGGTCGTTCTTCCAGTAATGCTATAAAGAATGCAATTAGAGCTGCTAAGCTAGAGGTTGATAATGGAGTAAATCAGAAAATTATCGATGTAGTATCAATTGTACAAAAGAAAGTTACCTCACAAGATACTCTCCTTTAAAAAATCATTATAAATAATGTTGGCATTTATTTTTCCTAGTCAGGGCGCTCAGTTTGTTGGAATGGGCAAGGATCTTTATGAGAATTTCTCTAGCTCAAGAGATATATTTAAAAAAGCAGATGAGGTGTTAGAATTTAGTGTTTCAGACCTTTGTTTTAATGGTCCACCAGATAAATTAATCTCAACAGAGAATGCTCAACCAGCGATATTAACAGTCAGTATTGCTGCCTTAGAGGCCATTAAAGAATATATTAAAAATACTTCTTCCAATTTAAACTTGTTGCCTAAATTTGTTGCTGGTTTGAGTTTGGGTGAGTATTCTGCGCTTGTCGCAGCAGATGTTTTATCATTTGAAGATGGGGTCTGCTTAGTGAGGAAACGAGGCCAATTTATGGAAGAAGCAGCAAGGAATAATCCTGGTAAGATGCTTTCTATAATTGGTCTCTCCAAGGAAGTTGTTGAGGGAATTTGTAAGAGCAGTGATTGCGAGATTGCAAACTTAAACTGCCCAGGTCAAATTGTTATTTCTGGAAAGATTGATCAGATAGAAAGGGCGATGAATTTAGCCAAGGATAAAGGTGCAAAACGAACTATTTTATTGGATGTAAGCGGTGCTTTTCATTGTTCTTTAATGAAGGAAGCAGAGTTAAAACTGGCTTCAGAAATTCATAAGTTAAAATTTAATCCACCCAAAATTCCCATCATCAGCAACGTTACAGCTAAGAGCCAGGAAGATATAGATGGCATTTCCAATAATTTAATAAAACAGGTAAGTTCTTCTACATATTGGGAGGATTCTATCAGTTTTATGGTTGCACAAGGAGTAGATTGTTTTTTGGAGATCGGCCCTGGAGTTGTATTGAGAGGATTAAATAGAAGGATAGCCCCAGATATCAAGACACTAAATTTAGGCAATATAGAACAAATTAAGTCTTTTGTTTCTGATAATCTAAAAAATAATTAGAAGGAGAACGAATGAAATTAAAAGACAGAGTAAGTTTGATTACAGGAGCGGCAAGAGGCATAGGTAGAGAAATCGCTCTTAAATTTGCCAAGGAAGGCAGCGATATCGTTGTTTGTGATGTAGATTTAGAAGCGGCTCAGAATACACAGAAGGAGATTGAAGAATTGGGTCGTCGGGCTCTAAGTTTTAAAGTTGATGTTACTAATTTAGGACAGATTGAAGAGATGGTGAATTTAATACTTGACAAATTCTCTAAGATTGATATATTAGTAAACAATGCTGGCATTACAAAAGACAATTTAATCTTAAGGATGTCAGAAGAAGATTGGGATAAAGTGCTCTCTGTCAATTTAAAAGGCGCATTCAACTGTATGAAGGTTGTATCGCGCAGAATGCTTAAGAAGCGATATGGAAAAATCGTAAATATTGCTTCGATTATCGGCATGATTGGAAATGCTGGCCAATCAAATTATGCTGCATCCAAAGGTGGCTTGATAGCTTTAACTAAATCCCTGGCAAAAGAGTTGGCTTCACGAAATATCAACGTAAATGCAGTTGCCCCGGGTTTTATTGAAACGCCTATGACAGCAAAATTACCAGAGGATTATAAGAAGCTGATGTTAGAAAATATTCCTATGGGTAAGTTTGGCGGACCGGAAGATGTGGCAAAGGTTTGTTTATTTTTGGCCGGTTCTGAATCCGATTACATAACAGGACAGGTGATTGTAGTCGATGGTGGCATGATTATGTAGTTGCAGCATAGTCAGAGAAGTTACAGAACGTCAAATATTAATTTTAGCAATTGAGATATCATAAATCTCTGCACTTACAGATTGTTAAGTAAGTGGACATAAAGCAGGAGGTAGACAAATGGTAGATGTACCAGAAAAAATTAAGTCCATAATTTCAGAACAATTAGGAGTAAAACCAGAAGAGGTTACTCCACAGGCTTCATTTATCGAGGACTTAGGTGCTGATTCTCTTGATACAGTGGAGTTGGTTATGGCATTGGAAGAGGAATTTGGAGTTGAGATTCCTGATGAAGATGCAGAAAAAATGGCCACCGTTGGAGATGCTATTAAATATATCGAAGAAAAATCTAATAGCAAACAATAAAATAAATATAGATTTTAAATTGTGCCCTCCAATTATTTTTGGGGGGTTTCTCTTTATATAAGATTGTTATGGGGAAAAGAAGAGTAGTCATTACAGGTTTAGGTGCGATATCTCCCGTAGGGAATGATGTTTCTACCATATGGGATTCGCTTTTAAAAGGCAAAAGCGGAATTGCAAAAATAACTGCTTTTGATGCCTCTGAATTTACTTCTCAGATTGGAGGAGAAGTTAAAGATTTTGATCCTCTTAAATATTTTTCATCAAAAGAATCAAGAAGAATGGCGAAATTCGTTCAGTTTGCTGTAGTTGCAGCAAAAGAGGCGATGGCAGACTCCGGGGTCGATATTTCAAAAGAAGATCCTTATCGAGTAGGAGTTTTAGTTGGTTCGGGTGTTGGTAGTCTTCAAGTAATGCAAGAACAATGCAGGAATTATGAAACCAAAGGACCTTCGAAAATTTCTCCTTTTATGATACCGCTGTTGATTGTAAATGAAGCAGCGGGCAATATTGCGATAGCTCTAGGAGCAAAGGGTCCTAATTCTTGCGTGGCTACTGCTTGTGCTACGGGAAGTCATTCTATAGGTGATGCGTTTAGAATTATTGAACGTGGTAATGCAGATATCATGGTTAGCGGTGGTTCTGAAAGCTGTGTTACGCCTATGGGCGTGGGCGGATTTTGTTCTTTGAAGGCTTTATCGTGTAGAAATGATGAACCAGAAAGGGCTTCTCGACCATTTGATAAGGAGAGAGATGGTTTTATTATGGCAGAAGGGGCTGGTGTTGTGATTTTAGAGGAATTAGAGCACGCTAAGAAACGCGCTGCCAAGATATATGGTGAGATCGTTGGATATGGCATGACAGGTGATGCATATCATATTACCGCTCCTCATCCTCAAGGTGAAGCTTCTGCTAAGGCGATGGAGTTTGCTTTAATAGATGCAAATTTTAATCCGCAAGACATACAATATATTAATGCCCACGGCACCTCTACACAGTTAAATGACAAAATTGAAACTAAAGCAATAAAGATGGCTTTTAATACCCAGGCCAATAAATTAGCCATAAGTTCTACTAAATCTATGACAGGTCATTTAATTGGAGCTGCTGGAGGATTAGAATTTATTGTTTGTGTTTTAGCAATTAAGGATAATGTTGCCCCTCCTACAATTAATCTTGAGAATTCGGATCCCGAATGTGACTTAGATTATGTGCCCAATCAGGCCCGCCAAATGGAAATCACAGCCGCTATGTCTAATTCCTTAGGGTTTGGTGGTCATAATGCAAGCCTCGTCCTTCAGAAATTTAAGAGATAGATTTAACAACCTGCATTACTTTCACTGCATTTATTTTTAATGGATTACACAATAACAGAAAAGATACTTTTATCGCATACCGATAAAAAATCAATTAGGCCTGGTGAGTTTATCTGGGCAAAGATAGATTTTAGCTTGGGTAATGATATTACCGCTCCTATTGCAATAGAACAGTTTGAAAAGTATGGCGCAAAAAAAGTTTTCGATAATAAAAGAATTGCTCTTATTCCCGACCACTTTACACCCGCAAAAGACATCAAAAGCGCTAATCAGGTTAAGAGGTTAAAAGATTTTGCTTGTAGATACAGGATAAAACACTACTACGAAGTCGGTCGTATGGGGATTGAACATGCGCTTCTGCCTGAATTGGGTCTAGTAAAACCCGGCGATTTAGTAATAGGTGCAGATTCTCATACATGTACTTATGGGGCCCTAGGTGCCTTTTCTACTGGTGTAGGATCTACTGATTTAGCAGCGGCTTGGATTACAGGTCATTGTTGGTTGAGAGTCCCTGAAAGTATAAAATTTATATACAAAGGCAAACTGCCTAAATGGGTTAGCGGTAAAGATTTAATTCTTTACACTATTTTAGATATTGGTGTCGACGGCGCACTGTATAAAGCTATGGAATTTGGCGGTAGTGCAATTAGACAATTATCCATGGATGATAGATTTGCTATGTGTAATATGGCAATTGAAGCCGGAGGAAAATCCGGAATAATTGAGCCCGATAAAACAACATTTGAGTATGTTAAAAAGCGTAGGGATTACAAAGCAAAATTTAGAAATTTAAAAAGTGATAAGAATGCACGTTACTCTGAGACTAGAGAATATGATGTATCCAGATTAGAACCACAAGTAGCTTGTCCACATCTACCCAGCAATGTAAAACCTGTAAGCAAATTAAAGAATGTAAAGATTGATCAGGTGTTTATTGGTTCTTGTACAAATGGACGTATTTCTGATTTAAGGATAGCCGCAAGAATTTTAAAAGGTAAGAAAGTCAATTCCAGAGTGAGAGCAATTATTATTCCGGCGACTCAAAAGATTTATTTGGATGCGATAAAAGAAGGGTTGCTCCAGATTTTTGTCAAGGCGGGAGGGGTAGTTTCTACTCCTACATGCGGTCCTTGTTTAGGAGGGCATGCAGGAATTTTAGCCGAAGGAGAAGTTGCTTTAGCTACGACTAATAGAAATTTTGTTGGTCGAATGGGTAGTCCGAAAAGTTTTGTGTATTTGTCAAATCCAGCTGTAGCTGCGGCAAGCGCGATAGCCGGAAAGATCATTCATCCTGGGGAAATAGTATGATTATTAGAGGAAAAGTTCATAAATTCGGCAATGATATCAACACCGACGATATTATTGCCGCAAAATATTTAAATACTACTGATGCCAAAGAATTGGGTAAGCACTGTATGGAGACAATCGATTCAGATTTTATACAGAAAGTATCAAAGGGAAATATCATAGTGGGAGGCAAAAATTTTGGCTGTGGTTCGTCTCGCGAGCATGCTCCTATAGCTATTAAAGGATGCGGCATTTCTTTGGTAATTGCAAAAAGTTTTGCTAGAATATTTTTTAGAAACTCTGTTAATATTGGTTTGCCTATATTGGAATTAAAAGATGAAGGTAAGATAAATGAAGGTGATGAATTAGAGGTGGATTTAACAAAAGGTAAAGTTAGAAATTTAATTCAAAATAAAATTTATGAATCACAGGCATTTGCTGAGTTTATGCAGGAATTAATTCAATCAGGGGGATTGATGAAATGGATTCGAAGAAAACACAATACAAAATAGCTGTAATTCCAGGTGATGGCACAGGGCCAGAAGTTATTAGGGAAGGACTGAAGGTTCTTGAGGTTGTAAGTAGTAAATATGGTTTTAGATACGAAACTATCAATTATGATTTTGGCGGAGATAGGCATTTAAAGACTGGTGAAGTCTTGCCGGATTCGGCCTTAGAAGAATTAAAGACTATGTCAGCAATTTATCTGGGTGCTGTAGGACATCCAGATGTAAAGCCGGGAATTTTAGAAAAAGGTTTACTTTTAAAACTAAGGTTTTCATTAGATCAACACATTAATCTGCGTCCAGTAAAATTGTACAATGTCGCATTTTGTCCATTGAAAGATAAAGTAGAGAAAGATGTGGATTTTGTAGTTGTGCGTGAAAATTCTGAAGGGCTTTATAAAGGTATGGGCGAATTTCAAAACAAAGGCACAAAGGATGAGGTAGCAATTCAGATTTCTTACAATACAAGAAAAGGTGTTGAGCGTTGTATTCGTTACGCATTTGAATATACACGAAAACGCAACAGACAAAAGAAACTTACACTTTGCGGCAAGACTAATGTTTTAACTTATGCTTGGGATCTATGGGAGCGTACTTTTTATGAAGTGGCTAAAGAATACCCTGATATAAAAACAGACTATGCTCATGTTGACGCTACTTGTATGTGGTTTGTCAAAAATCCTGAATGGTTTGACGTAGTCGTTACAGATAATATGTTTGGTGATATTATCACTGATTTAGGTGCTATGGTTCAAGGCGGAATGGGTATCGCTGCAGGAGGAAATATTAATCCGCAGGGCGTCTCTATGTTTGAGCCGATTGGTGGCTCTGCCCCAAAATACACCGGAAAAAATGTTATTAATCCTTTAGCTGCGATTTGTGCATTGAGCATGCTTCTTAGCGAGATTGGTGAAGTTCAAGCAGCAAAGGAAGTTGAAGATGCGGTAATTAAGGTTGTAAAGGAAAAGTTGAAAAGTTTAAGCGCAGGAAAAATGGGTTATTCTACGTCTGAAGTTGGCGACCTAGTCGTAAAGAATTTGTAACAAATACAAAATTGAGGATTAATCATGAAGAAAAAGAAGGCATATAATGTTGCAGTCATAGGTGTAGGCGTGGTTGGACAGATGATGTTGCGTATTTTGAAAGAACGCAATTTTCCAATTAAGAATTTAAGGGTATTTGCGCGCAGTGCACGTCAGATTCAAGTGGATGGGATTAGTTATGACGTTCAAGTTATTAGCCCCGAAGGATTTGAGGGTGTTGATATTGCCTTGTTTGCAGGGACTGAAGGAGAAAAAGGTGCATCTGTAACTTTTGCTGGTGAAGCGGTAAAGAGGGGAGCGATAGTAATTGATAATGGAGCTGATTTTAGAATGGATCCAGATGTTCCTTTGGTTGTTCCCGAAGTAAATCCTAAAGATGCAAAAAAATATCGCAAGAAAGGCATAATTGCTAATCCTAACTGTTCAACTATTCAGATGGTTGTTGCTTTATGGCCGATACATAAAGTAGTAAAGATTAAAAGGGTGGTGGTTTCTTCTTATCAAGCTGCATCTGGAGCAGGAAGAGGAACGGTTGAGCAATTATTTAAAGAGACAAAAGAAATTCTTGATGCAGGATGCAGGATGCCTGCCTTGCCGGCAGGCAGGCAGGAAGCAGGAAGAATTGAACCTGAATCGTGTATTTTGAATCACGAGTCAAAAATTTTACCTAAACAGATTGCTTTCAATGTTCTTCCTCATATTGGAAGCTTTGGTGAATCTGATTATACCTCTGAAGAGTGGAAGATGGTAAGAGAGACGCATAAAATTATGCATAGCGATAAGATAAAAATCAGTGCCACTACTGTGAGAGTGCCAGTTCGAACTGGTCATGCCGAAGCCATTTACATTGAAACAAAAAAGGATTTTTCTCTTGATCAATTAAGAGAATTATTAAAGAATTCTGCGGGTATCGAATTAATCGATGATCCCAAAAATAATCTTTATCCTCTGCCAATCGAAGCTGAAGATAAAGATGCTGTTTTTGTTGGTCGAATACGTAAAGACCCATATGTTAAGAATGCATTCTGGCTTTGGGTTGTTTCAGATAATCTTCGTAAAGGCGCTGCTTTGAACGCAGTGCAAATTGCAGAACTTCTAATAGCTAAGAAATAAAATGTTTGATAGGAATCAGTCCAGAATAATAATTATTCTTGGATTATTGGGAGTTTTTAGTTGTATCTTTTCTTTCTCTCGCCTTTCTGAAATTCCCGCTCTTGATTTTAAATTTCCCCTAGAAAAAGAAAAAATTATTATTAAAGCAGATAGCTTTATTGATTTACAGGGATATTCTTATAGATCCCCTATAAAAAAAGTCAAAGCCTTATCAGATGAGAAAAATATTATTTATCTTCAGAGAAGATTTGGCGTTAAAAGAGCCAATCAATTTTTAAAATCTTTACCTCTATATTATTGGCAGATAGATTATGTTTATGGTAAGGACAGAAAATTTCTGTATTCAAAAAAATCAAGACAGCTTACAAGGATATTCATTAGTCCGGTTGACGGAAAGATAATTGGATTTAATCATTTACCAAAGCCAGAAGAATATAAGCATTTTCGTATTTTATCAAAGGACGAATCAGAAGCGATAGCGGACGATTTTTTTAGTTTAATAGACTTTGATATTTCTGGTTTTAGAATGTCAAGGTATTCTTCCATAGAGAGAAAACATATTTTTGAATGGGAGAAGATTATTCCCGAATTCAAAACAGCAAAATTAAGAATAAAGTTAGATATTTTTGGGGATAAAGTTGGTAATTTTTCTTATTTTCTCGAGTTGCATCCTAAAGAAATCAAACAATTCGAATCCGGTAATATTTTAGCTTTAGTCCTGTCTACTGTTTTGAATGTGTTGGTGTTTGCTTTAGTTATTTTTGTTTTAATAGTTTCAATTAGAAAACGAAAGAAGTTAGAGTGGAAATTCGGCTTACCCTTTGCTTTGTTAATTTTGTTAACTTCGTTGATAAATTTCTATAAGTTAATTGATTATAAAGGGTCATTTTTGATTACATTTTTGTGTGTTTCTGTTTTTAGTGCTGTTGTCTATTTTCTTTGGACGATGATAGTATCATGTGTTGCGAAATTTTTTGCTAAAGAATCGAATATAGATTTTTTCCCAATTAAAGTTTCCTCTTCGATTATGTTAAGTTATATTTTTGTTTTTACGGGTTTGGGTTTTACTATGTTGATATACGTTTTTATTCAAAAATTATTTAATCCAGTTGCTACTTTGGGATTCTATAGTTTTTTCTCCGAATTTCCCCATTTTAGATTTTCTTTTTTAATTGCACCACTCCTATCTTTAAGCGCTGCAGTTGGTGAGGAATTATTTTTTAGGGCCCTTATGATTTCTTTTATAAATAGATATTTAAAGAGGATGGGTCCGGCGATTGTGCTATCTAGCCTAATATGGTCTTTTATTCATGTTTCACCGATTGGATATGGCGATGTCTATCCTGGTTTTGTTAAAGGTCTCATCTTATTGCCAATAGGAATCTTATTTGGTTATATCTTTATAAGATTTGGTTTGGTTTGTGCCATTGTAACCCACTATCTTTACGACCTTGTTGCCATAGGAACATCTTATTTAGAATTTAGTAATTTTCGCTATTTGAATGAAAATGTTATTATGATGTTAGCGGCTGCTATTTTGCCATTATTAATTGTGTTTTACCTTAAGTTTAAAAAACCTAATGCATAATATAAAGTTAACCATAGAATATGACGGGACCAAATATTGCGGTTGGCAGAAACAAAGAGTCAAAAGGTTTGGTTTTAAGAAGAAAAAACAAAAACTCGCCATTCAAGAAGCTATAGAATCTTGTATTAAGAAAGTACTTAGACAAAAAGTAAATATTATTTCTTCAGGACGGACTGATAGCGGAGTGCATGCGTTAAAACAGGTGGCAAATTTTAAGACAACATCTAATATTAGGCCCCATAAGATAAAATTGGCACTCAATGGTAATTTACCTAGAGATATACGGATTTCAGAGGCCGAGAGCGTTTCTTTGAAATTCCATTCGCGATACTCAGCTAAATCAAAGGTCTATCGCTATATCATTCTAAATCAAGACCATAAATCGCCTTTCTGGGTCAATTATTCATATTGGTTTAAGTTCCCGTTGGATATAAGACTGATGAAAAAAGCTGCTAGTAATTTATTAGGAAGGAATGATTTTAAGGCATTTTGTGCTAGTGGTTCCAGTGTAGAAGACACTACAAGAAGTATAAAACGACTATCTATTGCTAATTTCAATTATTTTTCATGTAATGCGATCTGTATTGAAATTGAGGCAGACGGATTTTTATATAATATGGTGAGAAATATTGTGGGGACATTGATTGAGGTTGGAAGAGGCAGATTTATCCCAAAAGATATTAAGAAAATTATTGAAAGCAGGGATAGATCTTTAGCTGGTCCTTGCGTTCCTGCCAAAGGGCTCTTTCTTATAGAGGTTAAATATTAGTGTTATCGAAATAACATCGGAGCCAAATTTGATATTGACAAATAGCAAAAAAATGTTATACTTTTATCCTTATGAATAAGACTACGTTTATGGCCAAAAAAGGCGAAATAAAACATTCTTGGTATATGGTTGACGCTACCAATAAGATTCTTGGTAGGCTGGCTGCTAAGGTAGCCTCAATTATTAAAGGAAAACATAAAGCAATTTTTACGCCTCATGTTGATTGCGGAGATTATGTTATTGTTGTAAATGCTTCAAAGATAAAGGTTACTGGTAGGAAGTTAAAAGAGAAAAAATATCTGAATTATTCTGGTTACCCGGGTGGACTAAAAGAGACTTCTTTAGAAAATATGCTTAAAAATAAACCAACTGAGGTAATAAAAAGAGCGGTGCGTAGGATGCTACCCAGAAAGCCTCTTTACGTGAAGGCGTTGAATAAATTGAGGATTTTCACTGGAGATAAACACCCTTATACTAATATTAAGAAAATAAAGAAATTAGAGATATAAATACAAGAAAGCGTAGAGATATGGAAACAGTTACAAAATACAGAGCGACAGGAAGAAGAAAAGATGCTATAGCGACAGTAGAGCTCTTTGCTGGCAAGGGAGAAATTGTAGTTAATAAAAAACCTTGCGATTCCTATTTTTTAAGGGAGACCGACAGATTAATTTTGAGGCAACCTCTTGAAATCACTAATACCTTGGGTAAAGTGAATGTAAATGCGAAGGTAAGAGGAGGGGGTGCGACTGGTCAAGCTGGAGCATTGAGGCATGGTATTTCCAGGGCGCTATCTTTGATCGACGAGAACCACAGATTGATATTAAGAAAGGATGGATTTTTGACCCGCGATCCACGCACAAAAGAGCGCAAGAAATATGGTTTGAAGGGTGCTCGCAAGCGCTTCCAGTGGACGAAGAGGTAAGCACAAAGTTACATATAAAATAAGACAATAAATTTAATTTTGTAATATAGTGATTATGGCCTATCTCGACGAAAAAAGCTTGACGAGATGGGTTTTTTATTTTAGGATAGTATATACTTATTGACGATAAAAATAAATTTCTCGAGAATTTAGAGGTGATGAAATGATAAAGATAGGAATAATAGGTGCTACTGGATATACCGGTGAAGAGCTGATAAAGATTTTAATAAGGCATCCACATGTGAGGCTTACTTATTTGGCCGCTAAAATCGATAAAGAACAACCCATCGATGAGATTTTTCCTTATTTAAAGAATAGGTTGAGTTTAAAATGTGAAATACTAGATATTCAGAAGGCAATATCGAAGGCTGATTTGTTTTTTCTTGCACTACCGCATACTATATCTATTAAGGTTGCACCTATACTTCTGAATCATAAAAAGCAGGTAATTGATTTAAGCGCAGATTACAGATTGAAGAATAGTAATGTTTATAAAAAATGGTATGAGGTTGTACATAAGGATAAAATTAATCTTAAGAAATCTGTGTATGGTTTACCAGAATTGTACAGAGAGAAGATAAAAAATGCGGATTTAATTGCTAATCCCGGATGCTATCCCACTTCTGCAATATTAAGTATTGCTCCAGCTTTGGTCTCTGGTATTATAAAATGTGATTCTATTATCATTGACGCAAAGTCGGGAGCGACAGGAATTGGAAGAAGAGCATCTATGAGCTTTTTTTATTCTGAGATAAACGAGAGCATTAAGGCCTATAAAATAGACTGTCATCAACATATGCCAGAGATAGATCAAGAGTTATCGAAGATAGCAGATAAAAAGGTCAATGTTTCTTTCTGTCCCCATTTGGTTCCTATGAATAGAGGGATTTTAGAGACTATTTATTTAAAATTAAAGAAAAAAATAAGTCTGCCACAAGTATTAAAGATTTATGAGAGGTTTTATAAAACTGAACCTTTTGTTAGAATTGTTAAGGCCGATTCGTTTTCGACTAAGAATGTATTAGATACAAATTTTTGTGATATAGGATTGAGGATAAGTGAGAATAGAGGCCTTTTAGTCGTCGTTTCAGCTATTGATAATCTTTTGAAGGGTGCCTCTGGCCAAGCAGTGCAGAATATGAACATTATGTGTGGTTTTCCAGAAGTAGGTGGTTTATTATAGATGAAGATTTCTAAAAATAATATTATACCTAAAGGTTTTAAGGTTTGTGGTATTCATTGCGGAATTAAAAAGTCAAAAAATAAGGATTTGGGTTTAATTTATTCTCAATTACCTTGTAGTGCCGCAGGCATGTTTACCTCAAATAGGGTACAGGCAGACTCTTTAAAAATTTGTAGAGAACATCTCAGTAGTAAAGAAAGCAGAGCTGTAGTGGTTAATAGTGGGAATGCAAATTGTTTTGTCGGCAAAAGAGGATTTCAGGACGCTATATCTATTGTTAAGACTACAGGAAAATACTTAGGGATTCCTAATAGAAGCATTCTAACTGCTTCAACAGGCATTATTGGTAGGCCTTTGCCTTTAAAGATAATTAAAGAAGCGATCCCAAAGCTTTGTCAAGGATTGGAGAAAGGTAAACTAAAAGATTTTGCCGAATCTATTTTAACAACTGATACTTTTAAAAAAGTTGTTTCTTTAAAACTTAAGATTAAAAATAAGCCAGTTTTGATTACAGGAATTGCAAAGGGCGCAGGCATGGTTTATCCGCATTTACAAGCAACTTCTAAGAGGCATGCTACGATGCTGGTATTTATTATGGCAGATATAGCTGTTAAAAAAACTCTACTTGAGGATGCACTAAAAAAGAGTGTTGATAGTTCATTTAACTGTATTACTGTAGATGGTTGTATGAGCACTAATGATAGTGTTTTGGTATTAGCGAATGGCGCAGCGAAGAATAAACCTATTGTTAAGAAAGATAAAGGTTTTAAATTATTTTGTGTAGGCCTATCTCATATTTGTGGTGTTTTAGCTAGAATGATTATTGAAGATGGTGAAGGAGCGACTAGGAGAATAGAGATTTCAGTAAAGACAGCTAAGAGTATGAAAGAAGCAAAGTTGGCGGCAGAGGCAGTGGCAAATTCTAATTTATTTAAGACGGCTATGTCTTGTGGTAATCCTAATTGGGGTAGAATTGTAGCAGCAATCGGCGCCGCAGGTATTCCAATTAAAGAAAATAAATTAGAGATATCTTTTAATAGGCAAAGAATTTTTAAGAAAGGTAAAATTTTCTCTATGGGATTAAGGAATTCTTTTAGATTTTCGAAAGTTATTTCTGTAGGGATAAAACTTAATAGAGGAAGGTTTAATCATTGTGTTGAGACTTGTGATTTGACAGCGAACTACGTCAGGATAAACGCGGGATACAATTAAAGAGGTTAATTATGGAAGAGGCTATTAAAAAAGCAGATGTTTTAATTGAGGCTTTACCTTATATTAAGGAATTTCATAAGAAGATTACAGTAATAAAGTATGGCGGTAGTATCCTCGGTGAAGAAAGAGTAAGGAAAGGCGTATTGGAAGATATTGTATTCTTAAGCTATATGGGTTTAAGGCCGGTTCTTGTTCACGGTGGAGGACCTAATATTTCTGATAGGATGCGAAAATCTGGCAAAAAGACTGATTTTGTCGAGGGTATGAGGGTTACCGATAGAGAAACTTTAAAGATAGTTGAGGAAGAATTAGAAGTGTTAAATAAAGAAATCGTTAAAGAGATAGAGAAACTTGGTGGGAAGGCAAAAGGTTTCACAAATAATAATTCTATTTTAAAGGTTGAAAAAAAGAAATCAAAAGTTGACTTAGGCTTAGTCGGTAAAATGGCAGAGATTGATACAGAACTGATTTTAAAGGAAATATCTCATCATACAATCCCGGTGATAAGCCCTATGGGTAAAGATGCAAAAGGAATTACATACAATATTAATGCCGATGAGGTCGCTTCTTTTGTAGCTTATACATTGACAGCGATAAAATTCGTTTTACTTACTAATGTAAAAGGAATTATGAGAGATATGGACGATCCAAATTCATTTTTGGCTAGTATAAGAAAGGATGAAGTAAAGAAGCTTATTAAAGATAAGGTTATTCAAGAAGGAATGATCCCGAAAATAGAAGCATGTTTTAGGGCAATAGACGGTGGGGTAAAAAAAGCTCATATTATTGATGCGAAAATACCTCACGCTCTATTGTTAGAGATTTTTACAGATAAAGGTATTGGTACAGAGATAGCCAAAGATTTATAATTCGATATGAAAAAACAGGATATATTTAGAGTTTATCAGGATTGTATCTTAAATACTTATACTCGTGTGCCTAAAATATTTGTCAAAGGCAAGGGTATGAATTTGTTTGATATTGACGGAAAGAAGTATTTGGATTTTTTTCCTGGCTGGGGAGTGGCTAATGTAGGGCATTGTCATCCTAAGGTAATGTCAGCGATTAGGGATCAGGTATCAAAGTTAATACATATACCAAATAATTTTTATCACATACAGCAGGCGAAGTTAGCCAAGGAGTTAATTTATCATACATTTCCAGGCAAGGTATTCTTTTGTAATTCTGGAACCGAGGCTAATGAAGCAGCGATTAAATTTGCTAGGGTCTATGGCGCTGGAAAAAGGTTTGAGATTATTACTTTTGAAAATTCTTTTCACGGAAGGACTCTAGGTTCTTTAGCGGCTACTGGCCAAAAGAGATATCAAGATGGTTTCGCGCCGCTACCTACTGGTTTTAAGACAATAAAATTTAACAGTTTGCCAGTTTTAGAGAGAGGTGTTACTGAGAATACTGTGGCAATTATGTTAGAGTTGGTTCAAGGTGAAGGCGGTATCAATGTAGCCGATAGATCTTATATTTATAAGATTCGGGAGATTTGTAACAAAAAAAATATTCTAATGATTGTTGATGAGGTCCAGACTGGGATGGGTAGGACTGGAAAGATGTTTGCCTTTCAAAACTACGACATAAAACCTGATATCATTACTTTAGCCAAGGCGTTAGGCGGAGGTTTGCCGATAGGGGCGATGATTGTAAAAAAAGATATCGCAGATACGTTTAAACCCGGAATGCACGCTTCTACTTTTGGCGGCGGCCTGGTTATTTGTAAAGCTGCCTTGGGTGTCTTCAGGGGCATACAGAAAGATAAAATGCTCAAAAATGCACAAAAGATGTCTAATTATATTTTTGACAGATTAGATGCGATGAAGGAAAAATATAAAATCATCAAAACGGTTAGAGGTATAGGGTTGATGATTGGAATTGAACTGAGCGTTGAGGGTAAAGGTATAGCAGAGGAGTGTTTAAAGAGGGGCCTGATTATTAATTGCACCCACAATACAGTTTTAAGACTAATGCCGGCTTTAAATGTTACTAAAAAACAGATTGATAAGGCCTTGCATATTTTAGGAAAGGCCTTGCTAAAATTTTCGCAAAAATGAAAATAATGAATAAAGATTTTCTTACAATAAAAAATTTAGATACTCAGGATATCAAATCTATCTTTTCTTTGACCAATGATTTAAAGAAAGATAAAGAGAAATTTTCTGATTCGTTAAAGGGAAAATCTATTGCTCTTATTTTTCAGAAACCATCCAATAGGACGAGGGTTTCTTTTGAGGTGGGAATTTTTCAGCTGGGTGGACATGCGATATACCTTAAACCAGAAGACCTCAATTTAGGTATTAGAGAGTCTATTGAAGATATATCGAAGACACTCTCGAGATATTTAGATGCTATTGTAGTGAGAACATTTAGCCATCAAATCGTTTTGGAATTAGCTAAGTATGCTGATATCGCGGTTATTAATGGTTTAAGTGATTTACTGCATCCTTGTCAGGCGCTTTCGGATGTATTTACCATACAGGAGAAATGTGGAAAGTTAAAGGGTATTACTTTTGCATATGTTGGAGATGGCAATAATGTTTGCCATTCGCTTATGTATGCTGCGGCTAAAATAGGAATGAATTTAAATATTGCGACTCCAAACAAATATTCACCCAAGAAAGAGATTATACAAGAAGCATTAGATATTGCTAAGAAAACAGGTGCGGTGATTTCATTATCTAATAATCCTAAAGATGCAGTTGGAGATAGTGATGTTATTTATACTGATGTCTGGACTAGTATGGGTAAAGAGAAAGAGGCTTGGAAGAGAAAAATGGCTTTTGGAAAATTTCAGGTCAATAAGGAATTACTGAGTTTAGCTAAGTCTTCAGCATTGATTATGCATTGTCTACCAGCGCATAGAGGCCAAGAGATAACTGATGAGATCATAGATGGTCCTAATTCTATTGTTTTTGATCAGGCAGAGAATAGGTTACATGTTCAGAAAGCGATTTTACTTGCTTTGCTTGGGGGTATCAAATGAGAAAGGTTATTTTGGCTTATTCTGGGGGATTAGATACTGCCTGTTGTGTGAAGTGGCTTTCTGATAGAGGCTTTGAAGTCATTTGTTTTATGGCAGATTTAGGTCAGCCACATGACTTTGCGCCTGCAAAGAAAAGGGCAAAAGTAGCAGGTGTTTCCAAGATTTACATTAAAGATTTAAGACAGGAGTTCATAAGAGATTTTATCTGGCCAGCCTTAAAAGCAAATGCCATTTATGAAGAAAAATATACCCTTGCTACAGCTTTAGGTAGGCCATTAATCGCTAAATATTTAGTCGATGTAGCACATAAAGAAAAAGCTCATTATATTGCTCACGGATGTACAGGCAAAGGCAATGACCAGCTAAGGATTGAAGTTAGCTCTATGATTTTAGATCATAAATTAGAAATAATCGCTCCTTTAAGAATTTGGGAATTTAAGACTAGGGAAGAGGAAATTAGATATTTAGCAAAACATAAAATTCCTATAGATGTGACCAAGAAAAAACTCTATAGCATTGATGAGAATATTTGGGGAATAAGCATTGAATGTGGCGTTTTGGAAGATCCCTGGAGAGAGCCTCCACATAATGCTTATCGGCTTACAGCATCGCTTGCTAGTGCTAAGTCAAAACAAGTTTATTTAACAATTGGCTTTAAAGCTGGAGTCCCAGTTGAAATTAATGGGAAAAAATATCCTGCTTCGGATTTGATTAAGAAATTAAACGCTATTGCAGGTGCCTTTGGCATTGGCAGGACGGATTTGGTGGAGAATAGGCTCATCGGCATAAAATCTCGGGAGATATATGAAGCCCCTGCAGCTCATCTTTTGATTGCCGCACATAAGGAGATTGAGAGTTTAGTTTTAGATAGGGAGGTCGCGCATAAAAAGCAGAAGATCGCCTTAGATTATGCAGATATTATTTATTACGGGCTTTGGTTTACGCCACAAAAGAAGAAATTGGATAATTTTATTAACAAAACGCAAAAGAATGTTACAGGGACTGTTAGATTAAAACTATTTAAGGGCGGATTTTATTGTGTTGGAAGAAAATCGCCTTATTCTCTATATAAAAAAGAATTGGCGACTTATGGTAAAGGCGATAAGTTTGATCATTCAAAGGCCAAAGGGTTTATTAAAAATTGGGCAAGACCATATTTAAAATAATTTATAAAGAGAGGTAATTATGGCTAAGAAATTATGGGGTGGAAGATTTAGCAAGAAGACCAATCCATTGGTTGAAGAATTTACATCCTCAATTTCCGTAGATAAAGAATTGGCTTTCTACGATGTGATTGGTTCTATTTTACATATAGCTGTTCTCAAAGAAGCTGGATTAGTTTCTAAGGTCGAATATAGTAAAATCGATAGAGCTTTAAAAGAAATTAAGAAAAGTATTGAATCCGGGAATTTCAAAGTTGATGACAAATCTGAGGATATCCATTCAGATATACAAAATAAGTTGGAAAATAAAATTGGAAAAGTCGCTATGAAGCTACATACAGCTAGGTCGAGAAATGATCAGGTTGTTTTTGATGTAAAATTTTATTCTGGGCAATCATGTGCAGATGTTGTTACATTGATAGCCGAGTTAGCAAAGACGATTTTAAATTTTTCCAACAAAGTTAAAAAGATCAACATCCCAGGATATACTCATCTTCAGCACGCACAGCCTGTTAGTTTAGCAAATTATTTTTTGTCTTATTATGAAATGTTGATGAGGGATGGGAATAGGATAGTTAGTTTCGGGGATAGGATAAAATTATCATTAGGTTCTGGAGCTTTAGCTGGAACAGTGATAGATGTTAGTAAATACAACAAGGCTATAACTAGTGCCTGTAAGAAACTAGGACTTAAGTTTGGAGAGCAGATTTTTTCTGTAGATAACAGTATTGATAATGTTAGCGATAGAGATTTTGTTATTGAGGCGTTGAGCGCTTTGGCGATTATAGGTATGCACCTTTCCAGATTAGCGGAAGATTTAATTATCTGGTCGACTTCCGAATTTGGATTTATTGAACTCGACGATGCATTTTGCACAGGTAGTTCCTTAATGCCACAGAAGAAGAATCCAGACGTCTTAGAGTTAATCAGAGGCAATACAGGTAAACTTTATGGAAACTTAATGTCTGTTTTAGTTATGATGAAAGGTTTGCCTTTAGCTTATAATAGGGATATGCAGTTGGATAAAGAGCCTTTATTTAGTTCATTTAAAATAATCAAAGATGAATTGAAAATTTTGTCAAAATTAATACCAAAGATTAAAATTAATGAAAGCAATATTAATGAGCAACTTAAGGATGAATCTTTATATGCAACGGACATAGCGCATTATCTTGTTACAAAAGGGATAGCTTTTAAAGAGGCGCATAAGATTATTGGAAATTTAGTAAGATTTTCTTTGAATAATAAAATCAAAATAAAAGATATGACAAATGAGCAGTTGAATAAATTCAGTCAGTTTCTTAATCAAAAGATTATTAATAAATTAATGGATCCGGTTTATTCTGTAAAATCAAAGAAATCGATTAGAAAGAAACAATAAAACATATGCATTATTTTACATACAAAGATAATAATTTGTATTGCGAAGATGTAAAGGTAGGCGATATCGTAGAGAAGTTTGGTTCACCTTGTTATGTCTACAGTTACCGGACTTTAATTGAGCACTTTAGAAAGTTAAAGAGTGCTTTTAGCGCGGTAAAACCTCTGATTTGTTATTCTGTTAAGGCTAATTCTAATCTGGCAATTTGCAAGGCATTGGTTAATGAAGGCGCGGGTTTAGACGTTGTTTCTGGAGGCGAACTCTACAGAGCATTAAAGATAAAGACGAATCCAAAAAAGATAGTATTTGCAGGTGTGGGAAAAACCGATAAAGAAATTAGGGGAGCTATCAAGGCAGGGATTTTGTTTTTTAATGTTGAGTCAGAAGCAGAGATGCAGCGTCTGCATGAGATTTCTATTAGATTAAGAAGGTCTATTAATGTGTGCTTAAGGGTAAATCCCGAGGTAGATCCCCATACACACAGGTATATAAAAACAGCCAAAAAAGAAAGTAAGTTTGGTTTAAGTTTTTCTGCAGCAAGATTCATCTTAATTAATAAAGTAAGATTTTTTAATGTTCATATAAAGGGGCTGCATATTCATATTGGCTCACAAATAACAGAAGCCAGGCCATATATCCAGGCAATAAAAAAAGTAAGCACCTTTATAAAAGAGATGAATAGTGCAGGAGTTAAATTAGAATATTTAAATATCGGCGGAGGAATGGGTATTAACTATAAGAATGAAAAGGCGCAAACTCCAAAGGTCTTTGCTAAAGCGATAGTTCCTTTACTTAAAAAGACAGGGCTTAAGATTATTTTGGAGCCCGGCAGGTTTATTGTGGGTAGTGCAGGAATTTTAGTTTCGAGAGTCACTTTTGTCAAAGAGACAGGATCAAAGAATTTTTTAATCTTAGATAGTGGCATGAACGATTTGATTCGTCCCAGTTTATATGAGGCTTATCACGAGATTGTGGCGCTGCACAAAAGACCTAAGTCCAGACAAAAGAAATACGATATCGTTGGTCCGATTTGTGAGAGTGGAGACTTTTTAGCAAAAGATAGATTGATGCCTCAAATAAGATCAGGTGAATACTTGGCGATAATGTGTTCGGGCGCTTATGGTTTTAGTATGAGCTCAAATTACAATTCTCGTCCTAGAGCAACTGAGGTTTTAGTTAAAGGAGCGGGTTTCTTTTTAGTAAGAGCTAGAGAATCTTATTTGGATTTAATAAAGAAAGAAAAGTTTCCTTGGTTTTTGTAAATTGTGATTACAATGGTTAAGAAGAGCAACAAATTGAATTTCACAAAATTAGTTGCAAGTGGAAATGATTTTGTCCTCCTAGATTTAAGAGGTCAAAAAAAGCACTTAAATCTAGGGGCAATTGCGAAGAAACTTTGCAATCGAAAATTAGGGATTGGCGCAGATGGTCTGCTCGTTTTAGAAAGATCAAAAAGAGCCAATGTTAAAATGCGCATATTCAATCCAGACGGCTCTGAGGCAGAGATGTGCGGTAACGGAGCAAGATGTGTAGGTTATTTTATAAAAAATACAAAGCCCGCTGTCAAAGGTCAGATTAAAATCAGAACCAAAGCCGGAATCTTAAATGCTCAAGTAAGCAAAAATAATGTAAGAGTAAATATGACTGATCCCAAGAATATTAGATTAGATTCAGTTGTTAAGTTAAATAAACATTCTCTACGATTTAATTTCATCAACACAGGTGTACCTCATACAGTAATTTTATGTGAAGGAATTGAAAGGATAGATGTTGATGCTTTAGGAAGGTTAATTAGATATCACAAGAGATTTAAGCCGAAAGGAACCAATGTGGATTTTATTGAACCCAGAGCATTAAACAACATTAGAATTAGAACATATGAAAGAGGGGTTGAAGAGGAAACATTAGCTTGTGGCACAGGAGCTGTTGCGGCAGCGGTTATTTATGTGTTGAAATTAAGGCAGTCTGGTTTAATAAGAGAAAATAAGTTATGTGTAAATGTTGATACAATTTCAGGTGAGATGCTGAAGGTATTCTTTAATGTGATTAAAAATAAAATAAAAAATGTCTGGTTAGAAGGAAAAGCAGAGATAATTTGTGAGGGTCAAATGAAGCTCAAACTTATGGAGCGATAGCGAACATAAGTTTGTTAGCTGAATTTGACCCCCCACCACTTTTTATTAGACATCGTTCATTAAAAGTGGTGGGGGGTTTAATTCGCACAGTGACTTATGTCTTTCGACCACGCTCAGGACATAATCCTGAGTTTATCGAAGGATTATGTTTACTCACTTTGTTCGTTCCATAAGTCACGTGCTCATTAAAAGGGGGAGTGTTATGTCTAAAGTTTTTAAGGGCTCTATGGTTGCAATTGTTACACCTTTTTCCGCCTCTGGCGGAAAAGATTTGGTAGTTGATGAAAAGAAATTAAGAGAGTTGGTGAAATTTCAAATTGATAATGGCACTAGTGGGATTATTCCTTGTGGGACGACTGGAGAGTCTCCAACTTTAGACTATAATGAGCACGATAAGGTAATCGAGATTTGTATTGAAGTTGCCAAAGGAAAAATTCCTGTAATCGCTGGAACAGGGTCTAATTCTACTGACGAAGCGATTAGAATAACAAAACATGCTGCCAAGGCCGGAGCAGATGCATCATTGCAGGTTTCACCATACTATAATAAACCAACGCAGAAAGGTCTATATCTACATTTTAAAGCTATAGCTGATTCTGTTGATATTCCTATTATTCTTTATAATATTGCCGGACGCACAGGGGTAAATATTGAGCCAGAGACAATGGCAAAACTAGCACAGAATTGTAAAAATATCGTTGGTGTA
>JABMQK010000210.1 GCA_013203265.1 bacterium
AAATATTAGAAGTAAAAGTAAATTATCAGATATTAAATACTGCTAAAAATGAAATACCAGAACAATATCTTGATTGGACTAAAATAAATAAAGCATTAAAATGGCAACCAGAAGTTAGTTTTGAACAAGGCATAAAAAGGTCATTTGATTGGTATAGAAACTTTTATTCTACTAAATAAAATATGAAAAAAGTTTTAATAACAGGAGGAGCTGGATTTATTGGATCTAATTTTGTTCGGAAATTTCTAGAATTAGATCATCAAGTTTATGTAATAGAAAAAAAAGAATCCAATCTTTGGCGCCTTAAAGATATAAAAAATAAGATTAAGATTAACTATATTGACCTTAAAGATTTTTCTAAATTAAAATCTTTTATTATTAAAACTAAACCTCAAATTATATTACATTTTGCTGCCTATGGTACTTATCCTCGGAGACAACAAGATATAAAAATGATGATAGATACTAATTTACTCGGTACAATAAATCTAGTAAATGCTCTAAGTAAAATAAAATTTGATTGTTTTATAAATACTAGTAGTTCTTCTGAATATGGGATAAAAGATAAGCCGATGAAAGAAACTGATTTACTAGAACCAAATAATCTATATGGCATTACTAAGGCAGCAAGTACAATGTACTGCCAAAATATAGCTAGAGAGTTAGATTTACCGATAGTTACAACACGAGTTTTCGCTGCATATGGTTACTTTGAGGCAGAAGAAAGACTCATCCCAACCATAATCAAATCTTGTTTAAAAAATAAAAAACTAAAATTATCTTCACCTTATTCAGTAAGAGACTTTATATTTATTGAGGACATAATAGACGCCTATTTGAAGATAATAAAAAATATTCAAAGGGTTAAGGGAGAAGTTTTTAATCTTGGCACAGGGAAACAAATTGACATCGACCAGATTGTAAGTTTGATTAAGGAAATTACTAATTCAAAAATAAAGCCAGAATACAATCAAATAAAATTAGCCCAAAAAGAGCCGAAGAATTGGGTAGCGGATAATTCAAAGATTAAGCAATCGCTTAATTGGTACCCAAAATATAGCTTAAAACAGGGATTTAAAAAAGATACAGAATGGTTTAAAAAGAATATTTTTTATACTAAAAATTTAAAATTATGAAATTATCAAATTATATTATTAATTTTCTTATTTCTAATAAAATAACTCACATTTTTGAAGTTTGTGGAGGAGCTTTAGCTCATTTACTTGATTCTCTTTATGAAAGAAAAAGTATTTCAACTATATCTATGCATCATGAAATGGCTGCTGCGATTGCTGCTGAAGGTTATGCGCGAGCTAGCGGAAATATAGGCGTGGCTATGGCAACAAGTGGACCAGGAGCAACAGGTTTGATAACTGGCATTGGAAGTTGTTTTTTTGATTCAATTCCATGTCTTTTTATTACGGGGCAGGTTAATACTTACGAATTTAAATTTAATAAACCTATCAGACAAATTGGTTTTCAAGAAATGGATATTGTGAATATAGTAAAACCTATTATTAAAAAAGCTATACTTATTAAAGATACTGATAAAATAAAATATGATCTCCAAAAATTATTGTATATAGCAAAGTCTGATCGTCCAGGTCCAGTATTATTAGATATCCCTATGAATATACAACGGGCAGATATTAACCCAGATAAATTACAATCTTTTAAAAAACAGAAAGATAATATTAAAACTACAAAAGGTATAGATAACGACATAATGAAGAAAGTGATAATTCTGATAAAGTCTTCCTCGCGACCAATTATTTTAGCTGGTGGTGGTTTTAGATTATCAGGTGCACGAGATGAACTTCTTAAATTTATAAAAAAAACAGAAATACCAATTGTTACTTCTTTAATGGGGTTAGATGTTTTTCCACATAATAGTTCATCTTTTGTTGGAATGTTAGGTAGTTATGGAAATCGTTATGCCAATTTAGCAGTTGCGAATGCTGATTTACTTTTAGTTTTAGGATCAAGATTAGATACAAGACAAACAGGGACAAGGCCAAAAAGTTTTGCGAGAGGAGCAAAAATTATTCATGTAGATGTTGACCCTCATGAACTGAATAGTAAGATTAAAGCGAATATTGCTATTAACATAGATCTTAAAGATTTTTTGATTGTGTTAAATAAATATTTTAATAATTATAATAAAAATAAAATAGAACCTTGGAGACAAATAATAAAAAATTATAAAAATAAATATCCATCTTATAAATATCCTACTAATAATAAAATAAATCCGAATTTTTTTATGCATAAGCTGTCCGATATTATTCCAAAAGATGCTTTGATTTGTGTAGATGTTGGTCAAATTCAAATGTGGGCTGCTCAATCTTTAGAGATTAAAAAATCACAAAGATTTTTAACTCAAGGAGGAATGGGAGCAATGGGTTCAGCTTTGCCCATGGCAATTGGTGCTTCTTTCGCCAAGCCTGGCAAAATCATTGTTGTTATAACCGGTGATGGTGGTTTTCAATTAAATATCCAAGAGCTTCAGACAGTTTTTCACCATAAATTACCTATCAAAATAGTACTCCTAAATAATAAGTGTTATGGTATGGTAAGACAGTTTCAAGAGCAATATTTTGGTGGTAGATTTCAATCGACGGTCGTCGGATATAGTGCACCCGATTTTCAGAAAGTGGTATCTGCTTATCAGATACCATCAATGAAAATTTCTACTAATGGCAAAATAGAAAATGCTTTACATAAACTTTTTAACGATAGAAAAGCAAAATTCCTTGAAGTTAGTATAGATTTAAAAACTCCGGTTTATCCAAAACTATCTGTAAATAAGCCGATAGAGGATCAAGACCCACTGTTACCGCGAGATGAACTTAGGTCCAATATGATTATTAAACCATTAAAAAAGAACAAAGATGAAAACTAAAAAACAAATTAAAAGAGAAATTTTTGAGTGGGTAAAAAAAATCTATAGATTGAAAAAAGAGGAAGAAAAATTTATTCCCGGTAAAACTCGGATTAATTATGCAGGTCGGGTTTATGACGAAAAAGAAATGATAAATTTAGTTGATGCCTCTTTGGATTTTTGGCTAACTAGTGGAAGATATGCCAAAAAGTTTGAAAAAGAGTTTGCAAAATTTTTAGAAGCAAAATATTGTTTATTAACAAATTCTGGTTCTTCAGCCAATCTTTTGGCTATTTCTGCTTTAACTTCTCCTAAACTTGGCAAAAGAAGATTAAAACCTGGTGACGAAGTTATTACTACAGCTTGTGGTTTCCCAACGACTTTAAATCCTATTTTACAGAATAATTTGATTCCTGTTTTTGTTGATATTGACTTAGGGACGTATAATATCCAAACAGATAAATTAGAAAAGGCAATCTCTAAAAAAACTAAGGCAATTTTTATTGCTCATACTCTTGGGAATCCAGTAAATCTTGAAAAAATTCTTAAGATAGCAAAAAAATATAAACTTTGGTTTATTGAAGATAACTGTGATGCTTTAGGTTCGAAATATAAAGGAAAACATACTGGAACCTTTGGAGATATCTCTACATGTAGCTTCTTTCCGGCCCACCAGATAACCATGGGAGAGGGAGGAGCAGTTTTAACTGATGATCTTTTGTTAAAAAAAATTATTGCTTCTTTTCGCGACTGGGGAAGAGCATGTTATTGTGAGCCGGGTCATGACAATACCTGCAGAAAAAGGTTTAGTTGGAAATTAGGTAAACTTTCTTTTGGCTATGACCACAAATATATTTATTCCCATATTGGTTACAATTTAAAAATTACTGATATGCAAGCAGCAATAGGAGTAGCCCAGCTTAAAAAATTACCATCTTTTATTAAAGCCAGGAGGAAAAATTTTGATGAGTTTTCCAAATTTTTTAAGAATTATAAAAATTATTTCTTGCTTCCACAGGCAGAAAAAGACTCTGAAACCTGTTGGTTTGGTTTCCCTCTTTTAGTAAAG
>JABMQK010000022.1 GCA_013203265.1 bacterium
AACAAGATTTCGAAACCAGTTATCGGCGTTGCCTTCGATGGAACAGGATACGGCAGTGATGGTAATATTTGGGGCGGAGAGTTTATGGTGGTTGATAGAATTGGTTTTAGGAGGGTTGCACATTTCAAGTATTTAAAGATACCTGGGGGAGAAATTGCTGTAAGAGAACCTCAGAGGATGGCATTTAGTATTACTTATGGTTGTTTAGGCGATAGGATTTTTAAGGAAGAATTAGATTTCTTAAAAATAAAGCCAAAAAGCTATTATGATGTTTTGATTAAGATGCTTAAGCAAAATATTAATTCTCCATTAACATCAAGTGTAGGTAGATTATTTGATGCTGTCTCATCTATTTTAGGTATTTGTCATAAGATTAAATTTGAAGCAGAGGCAGCAATAAAATTAGAAAAACTAGCCAGCCGAAGCAGTGAGAAAGGTTGGTATGAATTCGATATTTTTCAAAAAGATAAGACGTGGATATTCGGCTATAACAAATTAGTTAAAGGCATACTCTGTGATATAAAAAAAGGCATACCAAAACAAGACATTGCTAGGAAGTTTCATAATTCGTTAGTAGAAATAATTATTAAGGCAATCGATAAAATCAGCCATAAATACCATTTGAAAGACGTTGTTTTAAGTGGAGGCGTTTTTCAAAATAAAATACTCTTTGATTCGGTTAAGCAGAGATTAAAACAATCCGGATACAATTTAATTCTCAACAAAGACATTCCCTTAAACGATCTAAGCATATGTTTAGGTCAAATTTATATAGCTCAACACTCTGAAAGAATAGAAGTGAAGAGAGGGTAGGCAGCAAAAAATTTCTTTACTTTTTTACCACTTACTGCTTTAATAGAGAAATACAAATTCTTAAGTTAGAGAGAAAGGAACAATAAAGATGGATATCATACCTGTTAGCATTCCAGAGCGCGCAAAGAATGAAAGGGAATATGTTCTCAGAGCTCTTGATAATAACTATATCGGTTCTGTCCAGTCAAAAGATAAATCTATACGTTTTATAGATGCCATTGAAGAGAAATTTGCTGAATTTGTAGGGGTAAAGCACGGCATAGCTACTACTAGCGGGACTACCTCGCTACATTTGGCTTGTAGGACAGTAGGTGTAGGTCCTGGCGATGAAGTTATTGTACCTGATATGACAATAATATCTGTAAGCAATGCGGTCTTTTTGAGTGGAGGAAGACCAGTGTTTGCAGATGTCGATAAAGATACTTGGTGTTTAGACCCCAAAGAAGTTGAGAAGAGAGTAACCAAGAAGACCAAAGCCATAATCGCAGTCCATGCCTACGGTCATCCAGTAGACATGGATGAGATTAACCGCATAGCCAAGAAACATAAATTATATGTTATAGAAGATGTGGCTGTGGGTTTAGGTGCTCTATACAAAAATAAGAAGTGTGGGAGCTTGGGGGATATAGCCTGTTTTAGTTTTTACTCCAACAAGATGATTAATACTGGCGAAGGAGGAATGGTCGTAACCAATGATGACTCGCTTGGTAAACGCGCCTCTATGCTAAAGAACTTAGCATTTTCTGATGACCCGATGGAGAGGTTTATCCATAAAGAGATAGGTTTTAACTATAGGATGAAGAATTTAGATGCAGCAATAGCCTTAGCGCAACTAGAGCAGGTAGATAAATTTGTAAATTCAAGAATAAGGAATGCAAAATTATATATGGAGAGGTTGAAAGATATACCCGGCATTACCCTACCGGTAGAGAGGGAGTGGGCGAGAAATTGCTATTGGATGTTCGGTATTGTTATAAATGAAAAGGAATTTGGGATGTCGAGTTTTGAATTGATGAATTACCTCTTGGATAAAAATAAAGTAAAGACCAGGATTGAAACCAGAAAGTTCTTCTATCCGCTACACAAACAACCCGCTCCAGAATACCAGGCGCTTAAAGAACCGGATGAACTATTTCCTGTATCTATGCGATTATGGGAAGAGGGCATGTATCTGCCTTCGAGTAATCTGCTTACAGAGGAAGAGATTGACTACATAACTTCTACCCTAAGAAAGATCCACAAGGAGAATAAGCAGAGATGAAGTTAAGAAAAGAAAAAAAGTTTAAGTACTACTATGTCGATAACTTTTTATCTAAATTGGTAAAGACGAGTGATGTTTTACCACAGCTCGACATTCACCCCGGGGAACACTGTGGGCCTTTTAAGTGTTGTTATTGTTATGGCAAAGGACAAAAACAGAAGAGTGGACGATTGGACATCAATGATTATCGAGCCTTGTTAAAAGATGCAAAAAAGAGAGTTGATTTTGTTGAACTCTCCGGAATTATAAGCGACCCTTTATCCTATCCAGATTTTAACCTGCTTTTAAAGGCCTTGAAAAAAAATGATTTAAGGGCCGGAATTCACACAAAAGGATTCTTCTTAAATGATGAGATTATCGATATATTAACCACAGGGGCAAAGGATGGGGATTTTATAACGATTAGTCTCGACGCTGTTGATAGTAAATTATATAATGAAGTCCATGGTCTACCACCCAAGAGCAGGGTATTCGAGAAGGTCACTAGAGATATCCAAAACTTATATAAAAAGAAGCTATCCAGGAATTCAAAGCTAAGGATTAACCTTACCTTTCTCTTGTTAAAGCATAATTGTTCAAAAGAGAATATAAAAAAGTTCATCGAACAGTTTAAGGATCAAGCAGATTTTTTGAGATTCTCCCTGCCTCAATTTCCGAACAGGAGACCACCTAAAGGAGAGATAGCAAAACACTATTTAACCAAGAAGGAAGAGGAGAGCGTTAGTAAAATAGTGCATAAGCTGTTAGGCAAGAAGATAATCTTTTTAAGGTTTGAGGATAATACACACGATACATACTTTACTAAGTGCTGGACTCAGAAGTTTAATTTTATTGTAGATAAATCCGGCAATGTCTTTCCTTGCCCTCAAGTCGCTACTGAAGATTTCTCTCACTTAGTATACGGCAATATCAAAAAACAGAGTTTTTCCCATATATGGAATGGCAAAAAACGAAAAATGATACTTAAGATGCCTCTTAGTAGGATGAAGTGTCGAATTTGCGATAGGAAGGATGAGAATATTAATATAGCAATGGAGAATATCGGATAAAATATTTGGCCTGTTTGTTTTAAAACTTAAATTCTTGTGTACTTGTGCTTATACGGTTTTGAGCAGAATAATATCTTTGATAGCCAAAACCGTTTTTTTGTTTTAAAATTAAAAACCAATTAGACAAATATGTGTTTAGCGATTCCCGGAAAAATCCAAGAGA
>JABMQK010000023.1 GCA_013203265.1 bacterium
AAAAATAGCTAAAGGTTATTATTTATTGAAATTAGAAGTTCCACATATGTTTAAAGATGTCCAACCAGGACAATTCATTCATATAAGGATTAATGATTGTAATGAACCTTTATTGCGAAGGCCGTTTAGTATTCATAAACTTACATTAGTTAGTCCAAAGCCGAGCAGTAAAAAATTTAGTTTAGGTATTTTGTATGAAGTAAAAGGCAAGGGGACGAGCCTGCTCGCCGAAAAGAAGGCAGGTGAATATTTAGATGTCTTAGGGCCGCTCGGTAATGGGTTTAATTATCAGCTTCAAAATACAGATTCCAAAGCGCATATTATTATCGCCGGCGGTATGGGAGTAGCGCCATTGGCCTTTCTCGCAGAAAGATTAGTAAATTCTAATTCGAAAATAATAGTCTTAATCGGTGCGGCGGACAAAAGTAAAATTATATGTGAAAAGGATTTTAAAGATTTGGGTTGTGAAGTTAAGATAGCAACCGAGGATGGAAGCCAGGGATTTAAGGGCAAGGTAACGGCTTTGTTTGAAAAGAAGATATTACCAAGAGTAGATAGCTCTGGTAGAAAAAAATCGATTAACAAACCAATAAGCGCCTATGCTTGTGGGCCTAAATTAATGCTTACCGCACTTTCGAAAATATGTGTGATAAACAAAATTCCTTTACAGGTATCGTTAGAAGAATTTATGGGTTGTGGAGTTGGCGCATGTTTGGGGTGTGCTGTTGAAACAAAAGATGGTTTTAAGAGAGTCTGTCACGATGGCCCAGTATTTAATGCAGAAGATATAATCTGGAGGTTCTAATCAAATGAAAACAAAACTTACAGAACAAAGTGAATGTAAGTTTTATGTTTGAATTTGACCCCCCACCACTTTTGTGTTTAGTCGTAGCTAAAAGGAAAAGTGGTGGGGGGTTCAATTCGCAGACAGCCTTTGGCCTATAACTTACGTCGCTTCTCTCCGTAAGTTATCTGCTCATTGAAGGAGGTTCTAAATGCATTTACATTTAGTATATGTATTATTAGGGTTAATAGCCGGGGTGTTTAGTGGATTCTTAGGCATCGGCGGAGGAACAATTTTAATACCGATTATGATATTCTTTTTTGGCCTTACACAACATCAGGCGCAGGGGACTACTCTAGCTTTAATGGTGCCCCCGATAGGATTATTAGCGGCGATGCGTTATTATTACAGTGGCAATGTTAAAATTAATATGGCTATGTTTATCTGTATTGGTTTTTTTGTGGGTGGCTTAATAGGCGCGCATTTCGTTCAGAAGGTGCCGGACCCTATATTAAAAAAGTCTTTTGGAATATTTTTATTATTTGTTGCTGTAAGAATGATTGTGGGCAAGTGAGGGCATAAGTTATGGAGCCCGCCAATATTTCATGGCGGACGACATAACTTATCTACCTGTCGGTAGACAGGTGAGCCCGAACTTGCCCCCACACCAATTGGTTGAACGAGATGCTAAAAAGACAATTGGTGTGGGGGTTAAATTCGCGCAGACAATTTATGTTTACTGTTGTTCCATAAATTGTGCGCTCATTTAATATGAAAATCAAAATCGGTAAACTCGAGTTAAAAAATCCAGTATTGGTAGCCTCTGGGACATTTGGTTATGCTAAGGAATTTTCTCCTTATCTTGATATAAAAAAATTGGGAGGCATTATCACTAAGACAATTACCCTGCATCCTAGGCAAGGCAATTTTCCTCCTCGTATAGTCGAGACAGCGAGCGGTATGCTCAACGCCATTGGTTTACAGAATGAAGGTATTGATAAATTTTTAAAGGAGAAGTTGCCTTTCTTGAGAAAAATCGGCGTACCCATAATTATTAGTATAGGTGCCGATACAATACAAGGATATGTTAAATTAGCAAAGATCTTGGGCAAGGTTAAAGGGGTTAGCGCGTTGGAATTAAATATTTCCTGCCCTAATGTAGGAGGTGAGCATCGCCTAATTTCCCAGGATAAAGACGCTACTTATCAATTAGTAAAAGAAACAAGAGAGGCGACGGAAATGACCCTGATTACAAAACTTTCTCCCAATGTAGCAGATATTGTTTCTATCGCCCAGGCGGCTAAAGATGCCGGATCGGATGCCGTGAGTTTAGTAAATACTTTTTTAGGAATGAGTGTTGATATCCAGATAAAAGCCCCTAGATTAGGAAATATTACCGGGGGTTTAAGCGGACCGGCGATAAAACCAATAGCGCTACGAATGGTTTGGCAAGTGGCCAAAAGCATCAATATTCCCGTAATAGGAATGGGCGGCATAATGAATGCGGATGATGCTATTGAATATATAAT
>JABMQK010000024.1 GCA_013203265.1 bacterium
GTAGATGCCTGAAGACGATTGTAGATATCCGGCAGTCGAACTAAACCAAGGCATCCAAAGAAATCAAATATTATTCCAATAAACACAAAAATTATTCCGAATATCTCACTCATCAAAATTTCTCCCCTCTAAATATTTTGCTAAAGCAAGCGTTCCAATAAAACTCTGCAAGGCCCAAGCTATACCGATATCGATATACCAATCTCTCTTTGTTATAATTCCCAAAATAACACAGAACCCAATAATTAATATCCCTAAAATATCTATAGATACCGCTCTATCTGCAGCAGTTGGACCTTTGAAAATGCGGTGCAAACAAAATGTGCTGCATAAAAATAAAAATAAAAAGCTATATTTTATAATTGGAGACTGCCACGCTAAAATTGAATCTACAGGAAGAGAAAATACTGCTAGACAAAATACTAACAGGCTAACTACACCAATTAACCAGCGTATGAATCTTGACATTATTCAAAAACCCTCTCTAAAATCCTCTCAAATTTTTTTACAATAATTTCGGTTGCCTTATCAATATCCTGATTAGTTACATCAATCCAGTGAATATAAAGTATCCCTTTTTCTTTATCGATATCAACAGTTAATGTCCCAGGTGTCAAGGTAATAGAATTAGCCAGGAATGTTAATGCTGTATCAGTCTTTAGCTTAGTCTTTACCTTTACAATACCTGGTCTTATGGGAACGAACGGATGAATAACCCTATAGGCCACATCGATATTAGCCTTAAAACACTCCCATAAAAATACAGGGATATAATACAAAAACCAAAAGTAACGACTAGGATGCTTAAAGACATGTGGACGATTAACGAACATATCCCCCGTCATATATGCAATAAATGCTGCAACAAGAACTCCTATTCCAATATGCGGTATATCGGGAGGCCAAGATAAACCCATCCAGACTAAAAATCCAAAAATAAATAAAATTACTCGACTCTTCAAAAATCTATCCTCCTAATACTGTAAATGCATATTCTGTGCCTGAGACTAAAACATTGACTGCTGGTTTTAAAAAATATTCCATTAAATGTGGAATCAATAAAAGGCCCCCAAACAAACATATCGCTGCAAATATAATCATTGATAATCGCATTGAAACAGGGACTTCTTTAATCTTATCTAAGGTTGTATTTAATTTCCCGAGGAAAGCAAATTTTTGCACCTTCATAAAGGAAGCTAATGTCAGAATGCTTCCTATTACAGCAATAAAAGCTAACCCTATACGATCTGCTTGAACACAAGCCAGGATAATAATTAGCTTGCTCCAAAAACCGTTAAAAGGTGGTATGCCAGAGATGGACATTGAAGCGATCCACGAGGTATTTGAAGTCACGGGCATCTTCTCCTTTAATCCACCCATCTTCTTTAAATCCCTATTATCGGTAGCATATTCTACAGCGCCAGAATTAAGAAACAACAAAGACTTAAATATAGAGTGATTGAATAAATGAAAAAGTCCCCCTAATATTCCCAAGGGCGTGCCTAAACCTATACTTAATACTACATATCCGATTTGGCTAATTGAATGGTATGCCAACAATCTCTTTAAGTCCCACTGCCCAATCGCCAAGAAGACCCCTACTAATAACGATATTGCTCCTAAGGCCGTCAAAATCGTAAGCATAACTTCAGTAACACCAAAAATATTAAAGAATATTCTCATAAGTGAATAAATACCTAATACCTTAATTAATACACCTGAAAGCATCGCTGAAATAGATGCTGGTGCGGAAGGATGTGCATCTGGAAGCCAGGCATGAAACGGTACAAGCGCACTCTTTATGCCGAATCCAGCCATAAACAACACACTCACAAATAATATGACTGAGCTAAAACCTTTCTGGGCGATCGTTAAAGAGATATCCGCCATATTTAAAGTAGAAGTATATGCATACAGCAATCCAATACCTAAAAGAATAAAACTTGAAGATATCACTCCTATTACCGCATATTTAAATGATGCCTCTAATTCCTCTGCTTCAACCCCAAAGGCAACCAGAGCATAACTAGCAACAGAAGCAATTTCTAAGAATACAAAAAGGTTAAAAATATCTCCGGTAAGGATTACGCCATTCATTCCCGCAACCATCAACATAAATAAACTATAGAATTTGTATTTATCAGTGTACTTTTCCATATAGTTTATTGAATAAATAGCTATAAGGAAAGATACCAAATTTAAGGTAACTAACATAAAAGCGCTAAACCCATCTAGGACTAAACAAATCCCCAAAGGAGGAATCCAGCCGCCAATTTTATAGACAACTGTAGAATATTGCCTAACAACAAATAAGGAGTTGAGTGATAATAAAAATAGGGCGAAGGTTGAAATATTACAAGTAATGTCACAAAACACCTTTGACTTTCTACCAAAGAGAGAGATCAAAAATGCGGCACCTAGCGAAATAACAATAAATAAAGCTAACATATCTATCCTTTTAACCTCTTTATCTTAGTAATATCGAACGTATTATATTTGTCAAAAATTCTTAATGCGATTCCTACAAGGAGCGCTAAAACAGAAAGGCCTATAACAATAGATGTTAAAATCAACGCCTGAGGAATAGGATCCACCATCCCTAGAATTTCTCGGCCCTGTGCCATAATTGGTGCCCTTCCCTGCCAACGATAAGCAATAAGTATAAAAAAAAGATTTATTGCATACTCCATAATAGCAATACCGATAATAATCTTTATTATGTTTCTTTTTCTCAAAACACAGTAAAGGCCGATACTAAATAAAACTAAACACAAAAAATATACACTCATTCTTTCCTGTCCTCCTGCAGAATTACAAGTACTATAAAAATAGAAAACAACCCTACTCCAACTTTAATAGCAATGGCAATATTGCAAAGCGGAATAATTCCTGCGCTAAACAAATTAAATGGTTTTCCCTTATTTATAAAGTTAAGAAAAAAGTATCCGCCTGTAAATCCTAATACTGCAATAATTAAAAACAAGAGTGCCCCTACACTCTCTAGTATAGCTGCCTTTGCTTCTGATAATCTCTTTAAAGCAGCTTCTCTGCCAAAGGCCAGCATAAGGTGGATGAAAGAAAGGGCGATTATTAAACCTCCGGCAAATCCTCCGCCTGGACTAATGTGACCGTGTAAAACAATATAAATACCAAAAAGCAGAATTAACCCGACCGTTAAACGAGTAATTGTCTTAACTATTAAGGTCATACCTACTTCTTTTTTATCGTTCTTTATCATTATCTAAATCTTCGTCTTCTTTCTTCCTGTTTTTCGCATAACAGTAGCTACACCCATAACAGCACAGAATAGGACTGTTGCTTCACCAAGTGTATCAAAAGCACGAAAGTCCAGAATCACCGATGTAACAAAATTAGTAGCTCCTGTTTTATCTAAACTGCAAGATAGGACTTCTCTTGCTATCTTCATTGTGGGAACACCAAAAGGAGGAATGTCTTTTAAAACAAGAAATGCAAACCCCAAAAACACCGTGATAAAACACAGAGTTGAAAATGTATTAAAGAACCATCGGCCGTCCCTTACTAAAGGTAGATCCTTTTTTAATGTTGCCCTTATTAAAATAATCAAACATAGAATCTCGGCTATTAACTGAGTAATCGCTAAATCCGGTGCTTTAAGAATTAAAAATGCTAAGCTCAAGCCTAGACCTACAGCGCCAACAGCGATAACGCTAGAAATCATATCCTTGACTTCCACGGCGATAATAGCCCCAACAATCATAAATAGTAAAAGTAACTGTAATTCTAACATATCACATTATGATTAAAAATATCACAATCATCCCCAATAATACCCATACGCAATACGTGGGCAATACACCATTGTGTAAATATCTAAAGAATGAATTTATGGCGAACGTTAATCTTTTTCCCTGTTCATAAATATCGAAAAATTTCTTTTCTGCCTTTTTATAAAAAAACTGCAATAGGGGTATCTCTCTTACAGTATTATAAAATTCTACTCCGGAAGGCTTCATTTGGGTATTTTTCTCTAAATCTTCACCACCGATAAATTGATTTACCTCTCGTGGCTTTAAGCTACCAATGAGATAAATTATGAATCCAATAAACAAACCTATCAATATCAATACAGTTGCCAAAGATGAATTCCAAACACCGCTAAAACTTAATTGACCATTAATGCTCGGGGCGATAAACAATTTTATAGGTATCTGCATCGCAAATATGCCAAAAATAACACATAGGCCAGCTAAAATGAGTGGCGGAATATTCATTACAACCGGTGCCTTTTTTGTCTGATTAATTTTCTTGCTCGAGGGCTGACCTAAAAAAATCGCATGAATTAACTTCATAAAACTAGCTAAAGTTAAAGCGCTACCAAACATAGCTACAGAAAGCCAGAGCGGCCATAATTTTGACCCGTTCTTGCCTAACTCGATAATTCCCTGATAGACCATCCATTTCGAAACAAAACCATTGAAAGGCGGAATACCTGAAATAGAAAATGAAGCGATAACAAAAGCGATAAAGCTTAAAGGCATCAATTTCACTAAACCGCCTAACTTACTTAAATTATCTGTTCCAGTTTGACGCTCTACATTACCACCGGAAAGAAATAGGCAGCTCTTGTAGATTGCGTGATTTAACATATGGAATAATCCGCCGGCAATACCAATAGGATTAGCGGTCCCGATTCCCAAAACCATATACCCAACCTGGCTGACAGCATGATAGGAAAGCAACTTCTTAAAGTTGTGTTGCACCAACGCCATCATTACCGCTGCTATAATTGTAATTGAACCTATGATTATCAAAAAGAGGCTCATCGCTGAATTTGGCTGAATAATGAAAATTTGTGTGGAGATCCTAAACAACAAATATATCCCTAAAAGCTTATCCAGAGAAGCTGGTAAAAGTGCCATTACAGGCGTAGGCGCTGTCTCTGCTGAATCCGGAATCCAGGTATGCAAAGGCATAGCGCCGGCCTTTGCAAAGGCGCCCAATGCAAGACAAATAAAAGACAAAGTAGCTAAAGAACTTGTTAAGGGTATATGAATCCTACTAATTTCTAAAAAAGGATTAATTTTAAAAATAATAGCTATGCCTAATAATATTAGAGCGTCTGAACCACCGATAATAATAAACGTTTTCTTAGCGCTGGAAGCAGCATCTCCTGTTCCCATTGCAATGAGCAGATATAGAGTTATTCCTAAAATACCCCAGAAGGTTAAAAAGAACAAAAGATTATTCGATATTGCTACGCCGATTGAAGCAGAGATAGTCCAAAGAACATAAGCATAATACTTATTTAAGTTCTCTTTGCCTTTCATGAAACCCGTTGAATACAGAACAATCAGAAAACCAAACAAACCTATAAATAAAGTAATAAAACCGGAAAGGTTATCAACAAAAAATATACCTACGTTGTTAATAGCTTGTGACTTGCTTACAAATATAGCGATACAAAAAATAAAAGTAAAAAATGATACAATTAGAGCTAACACAGAAGGAATCTTTTTATTTCTCTTGGGGAGAATAAAAGAAACTAAACCAAAAATAAAAGGCGCAATTAAACTTGCTAAAAACAAATTATTCATTTGACTCCCAATTTATTTCTAATCTCTTCTGTCTTTTGCTGGGAAAGCTTTATTAGATCTTGCTGAGAATAAACTGTCTTATTTTTATTATTATTCGCGTCAATTACTGTCACTCTCTCTGTGCAGCAATA
>JABMQK010000025.1 GCA_013203265.1 bacterium
AACGCATTCCTAAAAACTTTACTCTATCTTCTAAATTTAACTCTTTTACTAATTGATGAAGTTGGCTTTCATAGTTTTTCTTTTTTTTATCTGCCGAACCTACTATCCAAACTTCTATATTGGGCTTCTGTCTTGCAACAATATCTATTGCCCTGATAAACTCGCTCTGTCCTTTAATCGGGGTGATCCTTGAGATATTAACTATTCCAAATTTTTCTCTGGGGCCTCTAAACTTATCTATCTGATAGTGGTAACGTGATAAATCAACACCACGATAAACCAAACGAATTCTTTCTTTCGGAACTCCGAATTTCTCCTGCATATGCCTACCTATAATTTGAGAAATAACTATTACCTCTCTACCCCAACCCATAACCCTACTGAAAAAGTGATTAGAATAATAGCCGTGGCAGCTGGTTACAAATGGTATATGTGTCCTTTTGCAGGCAAAATATGCTATCCAAGCAGGCATGCGGCTTTGGGCATGAACAATATCAATATGCTCATCCTTAATGACCTTTATAAGCTTTGGGACTTGAAAAAAAAGACTTAGTGATTTCTTGTGAACCGGCAACTGGATATGTTTAATTTCAGAATTCTCTAATTCTTTGACTAACCGACCTCCAGAAGAAACAACGATAACATCTTCTCCAAGTTTTTTTAATGACTTGGACAAATCTACGGTACCAGTCTCTACTCCGCCGGAATTCAGTGACGCAGATAATAGAAGTATCTTCATTTTACAAAAATGGTAGGATAGCGAATATTAATTGATTTCTAAATCTTTTCGCAAATCTTGAGTTGTTATCTTTTATATAAACCAATAAGTTCTGCTTTCTGAATTATATGCCCTTTCATTGCATCAAGAAGTTCTTTCTTGGTTAATCCGGGTTCTAAATTCAATATTGCGTCGAGACAAAATAAGGTAAAGAAATACCGATGTGGTTTGCCGGGTGGTGGACAGGGACCGTCATAACCAATATCCCCAGAATCATTTCTCCCCTGCTTAATTCCATCATCTAATATTTCTTTTTTTTCTATACCTTCAGAAAAATCATTTCTTTCTGCCGATATATCATAAATTACCCAATGCACCCAGGTCCCAACAGGGGCATCAGGATCATCACAAATCAATGCAAAACTCTTTGTCTCTAAAGGCACATCTGACCAATTAAGTTCTGGTGATACATCTTCTCCTTGGCAGCTACATTTTTGGGGCATAAACTCATTGTGATTAAAATTTGGGCTTTTTAACTCTAATGCCATAACTTCACCTCCAATTGAAATTGTTAAAAATATAACAAAACAAATAATTATTGTTTTTAACATCTCATCCTCTTTTGGTGATAACACAAATTATAGAATCCGCGCCAATACTCTCCACAATAATCAGCGAGTTCGCCTATTTTTTTGGCGAATTTTGTGGCGGACAACATGACTTGTTTGTTGGAATTAAAACAAAAGAGCCAACTTATATAATGTTGACTCTTTTGTTTTATAAAAACCACAAAGATTTACTTCTTTTCTTGTAATTTCTCTAACCAATCAGATAATGATTTTGCTGCCATATCTTTACAGCCTAAACCAAAAGCTAAAGCTGCAGCAACGGCAATACTAATGATTATAACTTTAACCACTAGGCTAATAATTTCTGAACCTATCTTTAACTGCTCTAAAGCGATCGTAATAGCTGATACTATCACAATAATTTCTACAATTTTTGCAAGCAGTTTTGCCCTTATTAATCCGGCATTGGCGGCTGCTGTCTGAACCATTGTCCCTAAAAACGTAGACATAAATATACCTAAAAGCAAAATAAAAATACTGAGTATTACATTGGGAATATAAAGAATTACCTTATTTAATAACTCGCCAATAACATTTAATCCTAAGAAATCGACTGCCACGGCAACGGTAACAAGCAAACATAACCAATAGAATAAACTACCGACTACTTCCGAGAGAGTCTGTTTTATACCACCTTTTTCCAAAAAACTGTTTATTCCCGTAGATTCTGATACCGCATCAACCCTCGCTGTCTTAAGAATCTTAACTATCAAAGATTTTATCACTTTAGCGATAAGGCCTCCAATCATCATAATGATCAATAGGCCTATCAATCTAGATAGTATCCCTCCCAACTTTAAAAAAGCTAACTTGGCTGCTTCTGCAGACTGGCTTAAAAAAACCTGCCACATATCGCACCTCCTTTTTTATTATAAAATAATTTATCACAACTCCTAACTAATGTCAAGATATACACAATAGCGTGATATTATACATCAAATAAAGAAATGTTTAAGGAAATATTGACATACCGTCATAGGCAGCCACGATATCTAAATTCAGCTCCTGCTTTAAATTTTCTACAAGAATATGTGGTTTTGCCCTCAACATTGTCATACCGAAGTGGGTTAGTATCGTTGTTTTGGGTCTTAATTTTGATATTATCTGCTTGGCTTCTTCAAAACTTAAATGTTGAACATTTGGGCGAGGTTCATAAAAAACAGTATTTATAATAAGAATGTCACTTTTAAAAAAATCCAAAATTTCGGGATAGAATGCCGTATCTCCAATTAAAGATATGTTCTTTTTATTGATAATGAACTTTAAGCCATAGGTTTCAACCGGATGCACATTTCTCGGCCCAGTTGTAAAATTAAAAGCACCTATTTTATAATCTGTCTTTTCTTTCAAAAACTCTACCGAACCGACAAAATTAAGCGCGTGCTTTAAAACTAAAGAATCATTTTCTATGGCATCTTGCGGTAAAAACAAAAAACCTCTTTTTTTAAAACCTCCCCCTGTCATAGCCTCTATCATAACGTTTACATCATTGGAGTGATCTAGGTGCCTATGTGTCAAAATTATCGCATCTAATTGACAAGGATCTAACTTTGGCTTAGAGCTTGCACAGCGCACGATACTGCCAGGGCCTGGATCAATTAAAATATTGACATTATTTGCCTTAATCCAAATACCGCCGGAAGCACGCAATTGTTTTATCATCACAAAACGCGCACCAGCTGTACCTAAAAATTTTATAAAATTACCTTCCTTTATTCTTTTCCCTTTTACCATATCTTTTATTTTTTACAGCTTTAGACCTAGCGCTTTTTTTAAAAGTTAAAGTTCTATCCTGCGAGAACTCACTATCGGTGATAACCTCAATATTATTCTTTAATAATAAAGCTGTCGCGATACCATTACCTTTTCTTAAACTATCTGTAAAAGTCCCATCATAAATTTCTCCTCTGCCACAGCAGGGACTTTTTACTTTAAGTATAGCCTTTCTAACACCACATTCTAGTGCAACAGTTAAAAACTCTTTTGACCCTTTTACAATATTAATTGTCACATCCTTGCCTTCTTTATTAAACATAAAGGCTTTACCCTTTAATACGTCTTCACCACTACCAGCAAGAATTTCTACAGGTGGCCGCGGCGTCTTTAACCCTCCTAATTCTTCAGGGCATAAAGCTATCGCTACCCCATTATCTACTAACTCCTTAATTTTAGGATTGTATTTAGAAGAACCATCGTAAAAACAACATTTACCTATCAAACATGCACTTACAATAAATTTCTTACTTTTAGAAACAGATATTTTCTCTAAGTTTCGTTTAACCATATCTGACTCATTTCATCATTTATCTTTTTGCGCTCTAAAACAGAAAGTTCAGAGAATTCTGATTTTTGAATCTTTGCTATCTTTAATTTTTTATCTACTTTTTTTACAAAATCATCTACCGCCAATGCCCCTGATCCTTGGGCTCGGCAATAAAATACAATATCCTTATCATCACTGACCACTGTTATATTCCTGGGATTCGATGCCTTATCCACTAAAGACTTTATACAACTATCTGCTGACTCTTTCTTAGAAAAAACTACAGAAAAATCACAGTTTTGGTTAAAGTTAAAAACTCCCTCTCTACCATCAAAAACAACTGTAATCTGATTCTTGTAGCTGCCGTGCGGTCGGTATTTATCGATGAAACTTAATAAGGCATCCCTTGCATCTTTTAATTTCTTGTGGTTTAAAAATGCGGTCTTTTTAATAACATTATAGCCGTCGATTATATAATGTAGCGCCATAAATAATGCCTCCTGCAACCCCGATAAAAAATAGAAATGCAAAAATAATTAATGTCATTGCCGCTATTTTATCTGAGGCAACACCTAAATTCGAAAATAATACCACGGCTACATTATCACGTAAGCCTAAACCACCAAAAGAAATGGGAAGTAATGAAACAGTATTTATTATGGGGGCTAAAACTAAAAAGTGGGCAATATTTAACTTTATACCTAAGGACAAACCAATAAAATAAAATGCAACTGAGAAACCACCTTGTATTACTAACGATAATAAAATTGCTTTTATAAGTACTTTTTTTTGAGAACGAAACGAATAGCAGCAATTATGAAATTTGGCAAGGTAATTTCTTAATAAATTAAATCTTATAACCCTATTAAATAAATTAAAGAACTTCTTATTAAAAATCAAAAAGAAAAGAGAAGTTGCCAAAAATACAAGAATGGCTATAAACAAAAATATTCTAAAATCTCTGGTTATGCCGAAAAAATAAGCAAATAGCGAGGCGCAAAAAGCAATCAAAGACATAGCAAAAAGGCCGCAGGCCCTATCCAAAAACACAGTTGCAAATATTGATGAGCTGTCTTTTGTATGAAGTGATAAATCTACAGTTCTGGCGATATCTCCTCCGATAGTAGAAGGTAAAAATACATTAAAAAATAGTCCGCCGCAATGAGACACAAAAATCCTCGAAAGCGGCAGGTCTCTCTTCAAGGCTCTCAACAATACACTCCACCTGGCTATCCCTAAAGTAACCACACCTAAAAATATTAACAACGCACACATAAAATAAAAAGGCTCTAATGTACGGATATAAAAAAGAGTCTTTGTCAAATCTATGCGGCTAAATAAAAAAATCAGCAACACTATGGAGATGCTGACTTTAATGATAAAAATGAAAAAGTTTTTCAAATTCTTTGGCATTTCTTACTGTGCTCTATTTTAAACGTTTATTCAAAGCCCCATATTCCTGCCAGATTTCTTTGGGAAGGGAATTTTTAAGTTTTGTCAGAAATTTGTATTGCCGTTCTAATTCCTCTCTCCACTCCTTTTTATTAATTGAGAACAATTGTCTTTGGATATCTTTAGATAGATTCAAACCACTCATATTAATATCTTCTATTTTAGGGATGTATCCTATTGGTGTCTTTATCGCCCCAACCTCATTATTGCAGCGCTTTAGTATCCAATCCAATATTCGTATATTCTCACCAAACCCCGGCCATAGAAATTTGCCTTGTTTATCAACTCTAAACCAATTCACATAGAAAATCCTAGGCGGCTTTACCATCTTTTTACCCAACTTCAACCAATGTTTAAGATAATCTCCCATATTATAACCGCAAAAAGGTAACATAGCCATCGGGTCAAAACGGACTTCTCCTAATTTACCGAATTGAGCAGAAGTGCGTTCAGAAGCCATAGTCGCACCTACATATACTCCATGTTGCCAATTGAATGATTCATAAACTAGCGGTGCAAGATGTGCCCTGCGACCACCTAACATGATTGCAGATACAGGCACTCCATGATGATGTTCTAAGCGAAAGGAAACTGATGGGCACTGCGATATCGGAGCGGTGAAGCGGCTGTTTGGATGAGCACCCTTTATTACCTTTCCATCCTTATCTAACCTGCCTGGCTTCCAGGGATACCCCTTCCAATCAATACCTTTTTTGGGAACAGGACCGTCTGAATCCTCCCACCAAACCGTTCTATCAGGCTTTAAAAGAACATTTGTGAATATCGTGTTCTTCTCTATAGTCTTTAAAGCATTTGGATTTGAAAGCGAATTTGTCCCTGGAGTGACACCAAAAAAACCCGTTTCAGGATTAATAGCCCATAGGCAACCGTCTGAATCAATACGCATCCAAGCGATATCATCGCCCACGGTCCAAACTCGATAAGTTTTTTTCTTAAAACTCTTCGGTGGAACCAACATAGCCAGATTTGTTTTTCCACAGGCACTGGGAAAAGCTCCTGTGATATATTGAATATGGCCATTTGCATCTTCTAATCCCATAATTAACATATGCTCAGCCATCCAACCTTCTTTTCTTGCAATGTGGCTCGCTATACGTAAAGACAGACATTTCTTACCAAGCAATACATTACCTCCGTAACCTGAACCTACGCTCCAAATTGTATTGTCTTCGGGAAAATGAAGAATTAATCGTTTATTAATATCTATCTGTGCCTTACCGTGAAGACATCTAGTGAATTCACCATCGCAACCTAACGCATCCAAAACATCTCTGCCAACATGTGTCATAATGAGCATATTTAAAACAACGTATATGCTATCTGTCAATTCTACGCCTATTTTGCTAAACGGAGAACCTACAGGGCCCATAGAAAACGGTATAACATACATTTTGCGGCCCTTCATAGAACCTCTGAATATATCACTCGCTTTTTTATAGGCCTTCGGCGGAGACATCCAGTTATTTATAGGACCAACATCAGATTTCCTCTTAGTACAAATAAAGGTCAAATTCTCTGTGCGTGCAACATCATTAATCGCTGTTCGATGATAAACGCAACCGGGAAGTTTTTTCTGGTCTAGTTGAATTAACTCTCCGGTAGAAAATGCCTCTTTTTCTAAATTCTTCTTTTGTTTTTCTGAACCATCAATCCAAATGATACTATCGGGCTTACAAAGACCAGCCATATCTTTAACCCATCTATCTAATTTATTATGTTTAGTCATATCGCTTATTTACCTCCGTTAAGTATTGTTCAGCTGAATGAGCTGCTTGTGCTCCTTCGCCACATGCAGTAACGATTTGCCTAAAAGATCTCTTTCTGCAATCTCCACAGGCAAAAATACCCTTTTTGCCTGTGGCCATGTTTTCATTAGTAATTATATATTTCTCACTATCAAAATCTAAAAAACTTTCTACAAATTGTGTATTCGCAGCAAAACCCACAAAAATAAACACTCCAGAGCAATTAATCTCACCTTCTTTATTGGTCTTTACGTCTCTAATGCGTATTTTTTCAACGACATCTTTACCTAGAATTTCCGTTGCTACTGAATTTAAAACTAATTCTATCTTGGGATTGTTTTTGATTCTTTCCTGTAAAATTCCGCTTCCACGCAATTTATCTCGACGATGAACCAGTTGAACTTTTCTTGCGAACTTTGTCAAATAGAGAGCTTCTTCTAAAGCTGTATCTCCACCGCCGATTAAAACAATGTCTTTATCTTTAAAAAGAGGGCCGTCGCATACTGCACAATAAGAAACCCCTTTTCCTATAAAACCATCCTCTCCTTTTAATCCTAATTTTCTGGGCTGTGCACCTGTTGCTATTATCAACGCTTTACATGAATGGCTAAAATCATTTTCGTCTATTACCGATTTGCCGCTTACTTCTATAATATCTCCATTGTATTTGATGTTACGGACCATTTTAAAATCATCTATCTCAACATCACTAAGATCTTTTGTTTGTTTTACCATCGTATCGATTAATTCTTTTGAATTTGCACTAGCTACTCCGGGAAAGTTCTCAATTACATCTGTAAGATTAATCTGTCCTCCCGGTTGAGATCTCTCGATTATCTTTGTACGCAATTTTGATCTTCCGCAGTAAATTGCTGCAGTCAATCCAGCAGGGCCGGCACCAATTATTATGACATCATACATTTTTCTTGTTCTTTAACTAAAAAGATATTTCTTGTTTAAACCAGATAGGTAATCTATTCTTCACTTATTTACCGTGGATTCTAGCAAAATTACTGAAAGAGCGATCAAATGTCTTTTCTTGGGCTGTAGAAAAAAAACAGGCAGGCAACTCATTACTTTTTCTATGATAGGCTATACACTCGCAACAAATACCTTTTCGCGAACAAGGCTCGTAAGTGCAATTACAATTTTTTAAATTAATTTCTTTGTTTGGACACTCTCCCATTCTCCGGCCTCCCTACATTTTGTCTTCAATGCCCTTTTTATCTTTATTTTTTTTAAAAAATTGGCGTAATCAATAATGAGTTTTCCCTTTAGATGGTCTATTTCATGCTGTAGCGCAATAGAAAATAAATCATCGGCCCAAAAAGCTACCTTCTTATTAAATTCATCTATGCCTTCTACAAAAACTTCTTTTGCTCTTTTTACCTTCACAGAAACTCCCGGAAGACTCAAACACCCTTCCTCTATAGAAGCAAAACCTTTTTTCTCTTTGACTTTAGGATTAATTAATTTGAATAGGCCCTGGCCAACATCTAAAATTATAATTTGTTTATTTATACCGACCTGGGGGGCAGCTAAGCCAATACCTGCGTTAGAATACATTATTTCAGCCATCCGCTCTAACAATGCCTTCTCTTCGCTACCTACCATCTTTACAGGAGCTGATTTCTTTCTAAGGCATTTATCACCGTAAATACGTATTTTTAATTCTATTTCTTTCATCGACCTTAACAATTTTCATCTTTGTTTTCTTGATCTCTTTATCATCTAATAAACGATAGCAAAGAACAATTATTTTATCCCCGACATTACCAGAACGTGCAGCAGGCCCATTTAAACACACCACACCAGATCCTCTTTTTGCTTTTATTACATATGTCTCAATCCTCGCACCATTATTCAGATTCAAAACCTCAACTTTTTCTCCCGGTATCATACCGGCT
>JABMQK010000026.1 GCA_013203265.1 bacterium
GTACATAGTAGATAAAGATGGACAGCTTTTAGGTGCAACAAATTTACGCCGACTTATTTCTTTAGATTCTAGCGAGAATGTCTTGAAGGCAAAGCTTAGAAAAAATATTTATATTTATCCAGACGATAGCGTAAAGGAAATGGCCATTTTGATGGATAAATATAAAGTCAATGTTTTGCCCGTTGTCAATGAAGAGAAAATCCTACAGGGAATTATTACAGTAGATGATATATTGGATCAATTAATTAGCATCGCCTGGCGAAGGTGGCGTAAGAAAAATCCTACAATATGAAGACAAGATTTAAACAATTTTGGAAAAGGATTCTAATATTCCTTGCGATTATGGGTCCAGGTATTATCACCGCCAATGTTGATAATGATGCCGGCGGAATTGCCACATATTCAGTTTGTGGAGCTCATTTTGGTTATAAATTACTTTGGTCTTTTATCCCGATAATTATAGCTTTAATAATAATTCAGGAAATGTGTTCGCGTATGGCTGTAGTAACAGGTAAAGGATTGGCAGATTTAATCAGGGAAGAATTTGGCGTAAAGATAACTTTTTATACAATGTTTATTTTGGTTTTAGTAAATATTGGCAATACAATGGCTCAATTCGCTGGCATAGCGGCAAGCGCACAGTTATTTGGTATGAACAGATTAATATTGGTGCCTTTGAGCGCGGTCTTAGTTTGGATTTTAGTTTTAAAAGGGACTTATAAATCCGTAGAGAAAGTATTCCTTGTCGCCTGTTTATTTTATGTGGTGTATATAATTTCCGGTTTCATTGTAAAACCAGATTGGGGTGAAGTCGCAGTTAATATAGCAAGGCCCAAGATGGAATTTAATCGTATATATATTTTTATGTTAATCGGTTTAGTTGGCACGACAATAGCTCCCTGGATGCAATTCTATCAGCAATCCGCCGTTGTAGAGAAAGAAATAAAGATTAAAGATTATGCTTATAATCGCCTAGATGTTATTATTGGTTCTTTCATTGTTAATATAGTAGCAATTTTTATTGTTATAGTTTGCGCAGCAACTTTATATAAGAATGGCATACGGATTAACACCGCTGCTGATGCAGCTATGGCCTTGCGTCCATTAGCAGGCAATTATTGTTATTTGCTATTTGCTTTTGGTTTATTTAATGCTTCTTTATTTGCCGCGTCGATACTACCTTTATCTACCGCTTATACAGTTTGTGAAGGCATGGGATGGGAGTTAGGTGTAAATAAGAATTTTAGGCAAGCACCACAATTTTACTGGTTATACTCGATTATAATATTTATTGGAGCAACTTTCATTTTGATACCAGGAATAGATTTCGTAAGGATTATGTTGGTAACGCAGGTTGCTAACGGGATATTGCTACCTTTTGTTCTTATATTGATGTTATTACTGGTCAACAAAAAGAGATTAATGGGTGAATATACAAATTCTATGTTTTATAATGTAATCTCTTGGTTTGTGATTGTGGTAATGATCTTGCTTTCGTTAGCATTACTTTATACTTATTTTAATCGTTGATATTTCATAAATTTCTATTAAAATAACTAATATGAGTGAGGTTTTCTTAAATCCGGTTTTTATTGAGGCGTTTGATTTGGATGATGCGTGGTTTCAGTGCCTTAGTTCTATACTCGATAACGGAGTAGTCTATAAAATTACAAGAGGTAGTTACCAGGGGCAGAGGCGCTTAGAGTTTGATCTTGCTTGTGTTCATGTAAAGAAACCTTCACATCAGATTATTCCTCTTATCCCAGAAGGAATGAGTATACCTCCCCCAACGGATATGGAATATATCCAGGGATATTTAAGTTATCTTCTTACCGGAACCAAGACGGAAACAGAAGACTATACTTACGGAGAAAGATTAGTTGATGCAAAAGTTAGAATTAAAGAGACCCATAACGGCAAGGAGATGGTTAAAGAGATACCCCTACATGTCAATCAAATAGAAGAGGTTATTAAGATGTATAAGACACAAGGGTTCGGAACAAATCAGGCCACAATGGAAATAGGTATGCCGTCAGATATTTATCTGGCAGATCCGCCTTGTCTTCGGTTAATCGATACAAGGATTCGTAATAATAAGTTACATTTCTTTCTTTATTTCCGCTCTTGGGATCTGTGGGGTGGTTTTCCTTCTAATTTAGGTGGATTGCAGTTAGTTAAGCAATATATGGCTGATGAGATTGGAGTAGAGGATGGGGAAATAATAGCCATGAGTAAAGGATTACATCTATACGAATATTCTTGGGAGTTGGCCAAGATTCGTACTAAGAAGGATATTAAAATAGGAAGTTAAGAAATTATGCCCAAAAACACCAGATCATATTTTAGTAAGTTCAATTATCTCTCCCCGATAATCATTGACATTTATTCCTATCTTATTGTAAAATAATACCCTATAGCATATCATGAAAGCGCAAAAGGTAACTATTTTAGGTGATGGTGGCTGGGGTACTACTCTATCCATTCTGCTAAGCAGGAAGGGCTATGATGTCTGTCTTTGGGGTCTATTTATAGAATACATAGAAAGATTAAAGAAGAAAAGGGTAAATGTAAAGTTTTTAAAAGGTGTTAGAATTCCGAATAGAGTTTTTATTACTTCTGAAATTAAAGAAGCCCTAGATTATTCTAAGAACATTATTTTGGCGGTTCCTTCACAATATTTA
>JABMQK010000027.1 GCA_013203265.1 bacterium
CGTTCCTTAAGTAGCGGCCGCGCAACTTCCTCGATGGAATTTGATAAGTACCAACCGGTCCCTTCCGAGATCACAAAAAAGATTATAGAGGAAAATAAAAAAGAAGAGGAGAAGCAAGAGTAAATGCCTATTTCCTTTCACATTGCCTATCTATATACCCTATGGTATAATTAAGCCGCTTAAGTTTTAGTATTAGAAAAATAAGGAGTATAGAATGGTTACCATAGATGATTTCAAAAATTTCCAAATAAGAATTGCTACAATAAAAGAAGTCGATGATCATCCCGATGCAGATAAGTTGTATGTATTAAAAGTCGATTTTGGTGAGGAGCAGAAACAATTAGTTGCAGGAATAAAATCTTCTTATACAAAAGAAGGTTTAATTGGAAAACAGGTAGCTGTAATAGATAATTTAGAGCCTGCTGTCATTCGGGGCGTAGAGAGCCAGGGAATGTTATTGGCCGCCCAGGACGAAACAGGTATTGTTATTTTGTCTCCAGAACGCAAAGTCAAGGAGGGCAGTAAAGTTAAATGAAGCCCATCCGCCACAGAACTTTGGCGGATGTGGTTGAATTTACCCCGTACCTTTTTAGTATTAAATGATTTTAGAAATAATTTTTTAAGGTTTTTGAATATGTAAAAGGTGCGGGATCAATTCACACAGTGACTTATGTTTCAGCTAAAGGCTGATCCGTCCTTCGGCGGACACTAACGTTCCATAAGTCACGTGCTCATCGGAGGTAAAATGAAGACTATAACTAAATTTATTAATTTTTCCACCAAAGGCAATAATGATATTGTTGATATTACGTATGAAGTAGAGGAGAAGTTGAGAGAAACAAAATTAGAAGAGGGAAGCGTTTTGCTATTTGTAACTGGTTCTACCGCTGCCCTCACAACTATGGAGTATGAACCAGGTCAAATCCAGGATTTAAGAGAAATAGTTGAAAAAATAATTCCCCGCAATAAAACATACGCCCATAATCACTCTCTATCAGGTTCTGATGGCAATGCGCATTCGCACCTTCGGGCTTCTTTGTTTCAAGCGGATTTAACTATCCCGTTTCAAAATTCCGAACTTCTGTTGGGTACCTGGCAGCAAATTGTCTTTATTGATTTTGATATTTATCCGCGCAAAAGAAAAATAGTGCTCCAATTCACAGGCCAGTAAAATGCAGCTTAAACAATTGGTTCCCGAGGAATTTTGTTTACGGTGTGATGTTTGTTGTCGGTTTTCTCAAGCTCATACTGTCTGGGCGCCTTTATTTACAGATTCAGAGATTAAATATTTAGTAAAAAAGAATATCCTGCCACCTTTAGTATTCACAGGCCATTCGGAAACTAAAATAGCAAAGGATAGAAGCGGCTCAATGTCGATATGCATACAACGCATTAACTTGATAGAGCATAATGGTTATTTTATCTGTCCCTGTTTTAATCCTTCTGATCACAGCTGTAAGATATATACCAATAGGCCTTTTGAGTGCCAATTATACCCTTTTTTATTGATGAGAAAAGGCGATAAATTTTATTTGGCACAGGATAAGAAATGCCCCTATTTAGATAAGATAGAAGAGCCTCGATTAAAAGGCTACATAAATTATTTAAAGGAAGAATTTAAGAAAGAAGATACCCTGTCTTTTTTGAGACAGAACCAAAAGCTTTTTGCAGAGTATCCCACCACGGATTTAAAATTATTATTTCCCATAGCTATATAAACTAATGCGGTTTACCCCGTTAGAAAGAGCTACTATTAAGCATCAGGATGATAGGTATAGAATGCTTCCTATTAGACATAATTTCTCTAGCAGCAATAATGGAGATTCTCTAACGGGGCTTCATCGCCTCAGCTTAAAAGATAAATTGGTCTTTGATAAATTCTTGTCCCAGAGACAACATTCATTATCGGCATATACATTTGAGAATATTTTCATTTGGAAGAATATATATGATATTTTCTGGCTTAAAATAGAAAGAAGCTTATATATATTTTTTAAAGATAAAATAGGTTGTTTTTTGTATCTTCCCCCTTTAGGCAAGAATTTGAATGCCGAAGTTTTGGGGGAGTGTTTTAGGATTATGAATAGGTTTAATAAAAATACCGACATCTCGCGCATAGAAAATATCGAGGAGAAAGATTTAGATTTTTATAGGAATTTAGGCTACAGGGTAATTCGAGTGAGTTGTGACTATATTTGTAAAAGGAAGGATTTGGCTGGTTTAAGAGGAAGCTGTTTTAAACAGAAGCGTTCAACGATTAATTCTTTTGTCAACAGATACAGTTTTAAATACCAGCCATATCAAAGTAGAGATAAAAATGAATGTATAG